>CBDTVF010000043.1:0-12073 GCA_965363775.1 uncultured Gammaproteobacteria bacterium | reverse complement strand
GGCCACCGGACTGCAGACCAAAAAGTGTGCCGCGGTCATAAACCAGGTTGAATTCAACATAGCGACCGCGACGGTAGAGCTGAAATGCCCTCTCCGGTTCACCGTACTCGATTGATTTACGACGCTCAACGATGGGCAGATAGGCCGGCAGGTAGCTGTTACCGATGGTCTGCATGAAGTCAAAGCAACGCTCAAACCCCCATTCGTTCAGATCATCAAAAAACAGACCGCCAACACCACGGGTTTCGTTGCGGTGTTTAAGATAAAAATAATCATCACACCACTTCTTGTAGCGGGGATAGACATCGGCTCCAAATGGCTCGCAGGTTTCCTTGATGGTCTGATGCCAGTGAATGACATCTTCCATATTCGGATAATACGGGGTCAGGTCATAACCACCGCCAAACCACCAGATGGATTGATCTTCACCCTTCTGATCACCGGGTTTGTTGGCAATAAAGAAACGCACGTTGGCATGAGAGGTTGGAACGAAGGGGTTACGCGGATGGATGACCAGTGAAATTCCCAGGGCCTGGAAGTCACGCCCTTCCAGTTCCGGTCTGGCCGCAGTTGCTGAAGGAGGTAACTTGTTACCGAAAACATGTGAGAAATTGACACCCGCCTGCTCAAACTTATCACCCTGTTCCAAAACCCGTGTCCGCCCACCACCACCGGCTTCGCGTTCCCACAGGTCTTCTTTGAAACGACTGCTGCCGTCGAGTTCCTCCAGGCCACTGCAAATGTTGTCCTGAAGCCCGAGCAAATATTCTTTTACACGTTCAATTGGCATATATATCAGTCCCTGTATCAGCCTTGTCGAATGATGGCGCCAGTTAAAAGGTCGCGAATTTCGCTAGGTTTGCTTCCATCACCCAACGGGCCTGCCAGTATGCCGCCGATGGATTGGCCAAAGTAATTGTCCACTTCTGCCGCGCTTCGGGCAGGTGTTTGAGCGGTGTGATTTGCGCTGGTTGAGATCAATGCAGAGCCAAACGCGTTACACAAATTTCGGCAGGGCTGGTGTGCTGTAATACGTACGGCGATAGTTTCATGCTCACCCGCCACGTGGTTGGGTACATTTTTCGGACGTGGAAATAACCAGGTCACCGGGCCCGGCCAGGTTTGCATTGCTTTGTCTGTCAAAGAAGCAGGGACGTCCGCAACCCACGGCAGCAATTGTGAAAAATCGCTGGCAATCAGCACCAGTCCAGCCGATTCGTGTCTGCCTTTTAGCACCAACAGTTTGCGAACGGCGGTTTCATTGCTGGGGTCGCAACCCAATCCAAAAACAGCCTCTGTTGGATAGGCGATAACCTGACCTGCACGTAATTGCT
Source organism: uncultured Gammaproteobacteria bacterium (assembly GCA_965363775.1). Lineage (GTDB taxonomy): Bacteria > Pseudomonadota > Gammaproteobacteria > Xanthomonadales > SZUA-36 > SZUA-36. The sequence continues at coordinate 10,739 of CBDTVF010000043.1, read as the reverse complement.
CGGCCGCAGTGGCAGTATCAAGCAGTGTGAAGCTTGCCATGGTTCAAAGCGTGGTTCTACGACCGTTGAACATCATTTTCCCGCTACTTCTTTTTGGTCGTTTTCTTCTTACTGGCTTTCTTTTTGGCCGTTTTCTTCTTTGAAGTTTTTTTCTTACCAGCCGTCTTCTTACGTGTCGCTTTCTTTTTTGAAACTTTCTTCTTGGCGGTTTTCTTCCTGCCACGCTTGCGATCGGGTGCCGCTGCAATCAGCTCTTCACATTCTGCTTGCGTCAGGGATTCCGGTTCGCGGTCTTTTGGCATGCGGGCATTTTTATTGCCGTCAGTAATATAGGGGCCGTAGCGGCCGTGCAAAACCTGGATGTCGGTGCCTTCAAAGGTCTTTATTATGCGGTTGGCCTCGAACTCTTTTTTCTCAGCAACCAGTTTCAGTGCATGTTCCAGCGTGACTTCATGCGGGTCGACATCCTTCAATGAAACAAATTGACTGCCAAAGCGGATATAGGGGCCAAAACGTCCAATTGCGGCGACCACTTCCTCACCTTCCGGTGTCTGGCCCAGTTCACGTGGCAGTTTGAACAACTCCAGCGCCTCTTCCAGCGTAATGGTTTCCAGGCTCTGGCCGGGTCTGAGACCTGCAAAAGTCGGTTTGTCCTCATCATCCCGGGTGCCAATCTGAGCGTGCGGCCCATAGCGGCCAAGGCGAACAGAGAGTGGTTTGCCGGTTTTGGGGTCATCGCCCAGCACACGTGCACCTTTTGCCTCGCCTCTGTCGACCGTCTCTTCTTTTGTCTTTACCCGTTTTTCAAAAGGCTTCCAGAACGACTCCATCAATGGAACCCAGTCCAGTTCGCCACGTGAGACCTCGTCGAGTTCATCTTCCAGGCGGGCGGTAAATTCGTAATCGACATATTCGTTGAAATGGGCTTCCAGGAAACGTTCGACTACCCGGCCGGTGTCCGTGGGTTTGAAGCGACGCTTGTCCAGCTCGACATAATGTCTTCTGACCAGCGTGGACATAATGCTGGCATAGGTTGATGGCCTGCCGATGCCATATTCTTCCATGGATTTGACCAGGCTGGCCTCGGAGAAGCGTGGAGGTGGCTCGGTGAAATGCTGTTCGGAGCGTATCCCGTCCAGCTTGAGTACATCGCCTTCCTTCATATCCGGCAGACGACTTTCCTTTTTAATATCACTTTCAGGTTTTGAAACCTCGTAGGCCGCAAGGAAGCCAGGGAAGGTGACAACAGAACCGTTGGCACGGAAACTGGCATTCGCACCACAATCAAATTCGACTGCAACAGTGTCCATTTTTGCCGGTGTCATCTGGGAGGCCAAAGTGCGCTTCCAGATCAACTCATAAAGACGGAACTGGTCATCGCTCAGACTGGATTTTATCCTGGCGGGTATCAGGCTGGCCGAAGTCGGACGGATAGCCTCATGCGCTTCCTGGGCATTTTTTGATTTGGTCTTATAGAAATTCGGGTTTTTCGGCACATAGTCCGTGCCAAATTGATCGGTGATCTGTTTACGTATATCCGCGAGTGCATCATTGGAAAGAGTGACCGAATCAGTACGCATGTAGGTGATCAGACCTTCTGTATTTCCATTGATCTCCACACCTTCGTACAGTGTTTGTGCCGTACGCATGGTTTTTTGTGCGGAAAACCTGAGTTTCCGTGAAGCATCCTGCTGAAGTGTTGAAGTAATAAATGGCGGAGAAGGCCGACGTTGACGTTCTTTGCGGGTAATCCTGTCTGCTTTCAGTTGGCCATTGGCATCTTCAAGTAATTGATTACGCACCGCAGTCGCACGTTTTTCATCCTGGATGTCGAATTGGCGATACTTTTCACCGTCGAGACGAACCAGGTTGGCAGTAAATGCATGTGCGGATTTTTGCAGGTCGGCTTCAATCGTCCAGTATTCCCGGGCATTGAAGGCTTCGATTTCACGCTCGCGCTCTACAATCATGCGAAGCGCCGGACTTTGAACCCTGCCGGCTGACAGTCCGGGTTTTATTTTTTTCCACAACAATGGTGACAATGTAAATCCGACCAGGTGGTCGAGTGCACGTCTTGCCTGCTGTGCATTGACAAGATCCATGGAAAGCTCACGTGGGTTGGCAACTGCTTCCAGAATGGCTTGCTTTGTTATTTCTGAAAACTCGACCCGGTAAAAGGGAATTTTCTCCGCCAGCTTTTTTTCCTTCAGGATTTCGTAAATGTGCCAGGATATGGCTTCTCCCTCGCGATCGAGATCGGTCGCGAGATATACCGCCTCCGCTTTGCGGGTTGCCTTGACGATTTTATCAACGTGTTTTTTGCTGCCTTCGCTGAGCTCATAATGCATGGCGAAACCATTTTCGGTATCCACAGCACCGTCTCGTGAGGGTAAATCACGCACATGACCATAGGAAGCCAGTACCACGAAATCACTTCCAAGGTACCTGTTGATTGTTTTCGCCTTAGCCGGCGATTCTACGATGAGTAGGTATTTTGCCATTATCAAAACTCAAATATGCACCAACTGCCTTTTAACAGCATGGTGTTTAGATGGTTAATTCCTCCAGTTGTGTAGCTCTTTGGCACCGGTCCGACCGTATGCTGCGGTCGTGTCCTCTTTATATTAGTGCCGATACTCCTGCTCGGTGTCAAACATCAAATCTTCCATCCAGGCGAAATTAGCTTCCTGGCCCGGTTGATTGAACAGCACCATCAAAACTACCCACTTCATATCCTCAAGTGTTATTTCATCGGTTTCCAGAGCAAGCACACGGTCGAGTACCAATTCACGACGTTGGGCATCCAAAATGCCAATATTCTCCAGATACATCAGGAAATCCCGGCACTCAGTATCCAGGCGTGCGATTTCGGAATCGACATAAACACGGATCGGCCGATGATTGTCCAGAAACAAATCGGGCTGGTGACGTTGCTCCGCGAGTCCGTCAAGCCAATTAAATGCCTTGTCGATTTCGCCATTTGTGAACCCGGCCTGGTGGAGGTTTTCCTCCAAAGAGGCCCGGTCCGGGGCTTCTTCCGGTTCATCGTATAGGTAGTTCTCAAAAAGAAACATCAGCACGTCGAGTACATTTTCTTTCATTATTAAGCCTCTATGACGGTTGGCCGGTGGTCTGCCACAGCGATCACCAGCCTGATTCCTCTCCGTTATGCAGCTAACAGCATGGCTGAGACTGACCGACGCGTCAATGCACTTTTGCGCAGATACCTGTCCGAATACCGCTCACAGGAAGAAAAACTATTCAAAACATGTCAACAGCAGGTTGGGATGGATGTGTGAATGTTCAAGTAGGGTGGCTAACTTGTTAGCCACGAGAACCTGTTTATAGACGGTGCATATTTTGAATTTAATCGTGCGTAACAAGTTATGCACCCTACGGATCAGTGTGGTTCAGACCTCGTGGGTAACAAGTTACCCACCCTACGGATCAGTGTGGTTCAGGCCTCGTGCGTGATGAATTACGCACCCTACGGATTAGTGTGGTCTATGCCTCGTGCGTGATGAATTACACACCCGGTCAGGCGCGCACGTATCGCCCATCAGGTTGTTTTTTTACCATGCCTTTGAGTTCCATCATCAACAGCATGGAGGATATCTCACGCGCACTGAGACCTGATTGCTGAATGATCACATCCACGGGTTTGGGGTCATAGGCGAGTACCTTCCAGACAGAGCTGTAATCGGAGTCATCCAACAGGTTTTGCTGGCGGTGGACGGGTTTTTCTTCGTCAGTGTCAGGCTGTTCAAGACGTTGGCGAATCTCCATTTGTAACTCGGCAGCCACCGGGCCCAATTCCTGCATGATATCTGCCGTTGTCTCGACAAGACGTGCACCTTCACGGATCAAGCGGTGGCAACCCTTGGCCATTGGATTATGCAGAGAGCCGGGCAGGGCGAATACTTCACGGCCCTGTTCAGCAGCTTTTCGGGCGGTAATCAGTGTGCCGCTATTCAGTCCGGCCTCTACCACCAGAACAGCCAGACTCAGGCCGGAAATGATTCTGTTTCTCGACGGAAAATGTTGACGTCTTGGTGGTGAACCCAAAGGCAATTCGGAAATCATCGCACCCTGGGAGCGGATACGTTCGGCCACAGCCCGGCTACTGGCAGGGTAAACCCGGTCTAGCCCGGTTCCGTTGACGGCGATGGTTAAGGCACCGGCATTCAAAGCAGCCACATGCGCGGCACTATCGATACCACTGGCAAGACCGCTGGTGATGGTCATGCCCTGACGGGCCAGGGTGCTCGCAAAGTCGCGTGCGTGGTCCAGCCCTCCGGCGGTAGGGTTGCGGCTGCCAATAATGGCGATTTGAGGTTGCCACAGACAGCCCGGGTCACCGTCTATAAACAGGGCGGCTGGTGGGCCATTGATGCGACGCAATAAGGCGGGATAAGCATCGTCATCCCAGCACAATAGGTGGTGGTTCGGATGAGAAAGCCACTTCAGGTCAGACTCGAGTCGAGCCTCATTCGGTTTGGTAATCGCAGCGGCGGCCTCAATCGATAAGCCGTGCCGGGTCAGCTCCCGCGTGCTTGCGCAGGCAACGGCCGATGCGCCACCCAGTGCTTCGATCACCCTGATAAGTGAAGCGCCCCCGACCGAGGGCGCATTCAGAATAACTAGCCAGTCACGCTGCTTCGTAGCAGCCCCCTTTACTTTATGTCTGTGTGTTAAATATCCTCGTCCGGGTGTTTCAGTATGTCGCGCTCACGAACCGGACGATCCCCACTCATAATCATGGCGTAACTGACTTCATCAAAAACCCGGAATATCAGGATATGGGCACTGAATTGATCAGGAAGCGTGACCTTGTCACCATTCATGGTTTTCTGGTCTGCCCAGCTACCCGTTGGGTACTTCACTTCATCCTGTATTCTCTTACCAGGCCGGAAAGCCGAAAATACATGGCCTACCTCAACACCCTGGTTGCTACCGGAGTTGATCGCGATGACCTGGTAATGACCTGAGCCATAATTGGCCTGGGTCAATGCAATGACTTCCATGCCTTCCGGAACCGGATCCATCGCATGAGGTATCAACTGTGGATCATGTACATAATCGTCAATAGGTAATATAAAATCACCTTGCCGAACCTCAGTACGACCGCCCTGAATTTCCAGCGTGGCAGGATCACCATTCTTGACCAGTCTTCCCACCGAAATATCCCAGAATTCATAGCCCAGCACTGGCGGATTCTTGCGCCGCCATGACATCGTCGCATCCCAGACGTCACCAGGGTACTCATCCATAATGGGCAAGTGTTCTGCGTACCTGCGATGTTTGCCTCTTTCCATTACGCCGTTGTCATCATAATAGATATGACGCATCCGAACGATGGCATATTCCGAACCAAGCCGTCCGTCTAAACCCCGCACATAGGTAAGATCTTTGGTCGTTGCCATATTGCGCTGGCTTTCATTGGCCACTACATAAGGCAGGTCGGAAAAGCTGCCTGGCAACAAAACACGCGCATTGGTGACGAACTGGTCGATGGAGTCCCAATCAATCGGAGGGATCGGTTCACGGGGCAGCTTGCGCGCTCCCGGGGACAATCGCACGGTCGGCTTGTCACCATTGATCAGCAGACGTGCTTTGCCGTCGACATAAACCAGCGATATTCGATCGCCGGGATATATCAGGTGCGGGTTTTCAATTTGTTGATTGGCATGCCAGATAGCTGGCCACTGCCAGGGCTTCTCCAGAAATTTCCCGGAAATGTCCCATAAGGTGTCGCCCTTCACGACGACGTATTCATCTGGGTGATCGGCGCGCACTGACACATCCTGTGCCATCGCCGTACTTGCCAACATCGCCACCAGGATAAAGTGAAAAACTTTCTTAATCACAGTCCTTTCCCCATATAGTAGGCATCCAGCCATCTTGACCGATGCGGTCATCAATCTTTACTGGCGAACATAGTTCGTCATTAGCTATCATAATTCCTGTGGTGCAAAAGTTCACCTAAATTATTCATCAGGTAGAGAAACATTATGGCAAAACTAAACATTTTAGAATTTCCCGATCCCCGCTTGACGACGGTCGCAAGTGACATCGAAGACTTCGATGATGCATTAAAAAGACTGGTTGAAGACATGACGGAAACCATGTATTCGGCAAATGGAATTGGTCTGGCTGCAACCCAGGTAAATGTCCACAAACGCCTGCTGGTACTGGATATCAGCGAAAAACAGGACCAGCCACTTGTGTATATCAACCCGCAGATAATGAACCAGTCTGGTGAGCAAAATCTTGAGGAAGGCTGTTTGTCTGTACCCGGCATATATGCCAGCACTAAACGGGCCGAAAATGTCACCGTCAAGGCACAGGGCGTCGATGGAACTTCCTTCGAAGAACAGTTGGAAGGCTTGCATGCGGTATGCATTCAACATGAGATGGACCACCTGATGGGTCGTCTTTTTGTCGATTACCTGTCGCCGTTGAAAAGAAATATGATCAAAAGAAAGCTTGAAAAGCAACGAAAAGTCGCCGCTCAAGACACTGAAGATCACCTGGTCATCTGATTGTGAAGACACTTGAACAGCCTTTGCGTGTCCTTTTTGCGGGCACACCCGAATTTGCACTTCCACCGTTACAGGCATTGATGGATGAGGGTGCGGAGATCGTTGCGGTTTTAACCCAGCCCGATCGGCCGGCAGGTCGTGGCAAACATTTGCGTGCCAGCCCTGTAAAACAGCTGGCATTGGAAAATGGTCTGGATGTGCTGCAACCAGAAAGCCTTAAGGATCCTGGTTGGCAGCAAAAACTCGCAAAGCTTAAACCGGATCTTTTTGTGGTGGTGGCTTACGGCTTGATGGTTCCCGCTCAGCTGCTGACACTGCCGAGGCTGGGATGCTGGAATATCCATGCTTCATTGCTACCCCGCTGGCGGGGTGCTGCACCCATCCACCGTTGTATTGAGGCGGGTGACGAGCAAACCGGTGTGTGCATTATGCAGATGGAGGTCAGCCTGGATACGGGCCCTGTTTATAAGCGCCTTGCCACACCCGTCGGATCAATGGATACTGCCGGGATGCTGCATGACCGACTGGCTGACATGGGTGCCCAGGCACTCAGACAATGCATGGAAATGGCAGCGAAGGGTGAACTGCCAGAACCAGAGCCGCAAGATGATGCCGAGGCCACATACGCGCGCAAATTGAGCAAGGCGGAAGCTGAACTGGATTGGAACCTTTCTGCCGGGGTATTACAGCGAAAAGTCAGGGCGTTTAACCCCTGGCCGGTTGCATGGTGTGAACTTGGCGGTCAACGTTTACGTATCTGGCAGGCCGAAGTAGTAGATAATACAGAGGACTGTGAACCTGGCCAGGTGGTCATACAACAGCAGTCCTTCATTGTCGGAACGGCGGAAAAATCATTGAAAATATTGGAAATACAACGCGCGGGTGGTCAGCGCATGAGCGCTGAACAGTTTCTGAATGCCAGGCCTGGTGATTATTTTGTCGAAAAAAAATAGGATTTTGCAAAACCCACGCATGGCGGCATTGCGGGCACTGTCAGAAGTGCTGGATTCGAATAAGAATCTTACCGATAGCGAGGCCCTCTCACAACTCCATGACGGCCGTGACAATGCTTTCGCACGGAACCTGGTCTATGGTGTTTTACGTTGGCTGAATGCGCTGGAGTGGTTGGCTGCCGAGTTGCTGTCGAAGCCACTCAAGAAACGTGACCGCGACATACAGCGCCTGGTGCTGTTGGGTCTTCAACAACTCTGGCACGATCAAACCGCCAGCCATGCCGCAATCAATGAAACAGCGGAATGTGCCCGCTTGCTCGGTAAGCCGTGGGCTGTGGGCTTGATCAACGCAGTTCTGAGACGGTTTCAACGTGAGCAGGAACAGCTCCTGAATAAACTGGGGCAAACAAAGCAACGGTTTGCGCATCCGGACTGGATGTTGGATGAAATTCAACAAAACTGGCCTGAAAACTGGCAAGCCATCGTCGATGCCAATAACCTCCAGGCGCCTTTGTGGTTGAGGATCAATCGCCAGAAGGGCGACGAAGCTGCGCTTAGAAGTGATTTGCTGTCCGCAGGGTTTGAGGTTGGTAGTCACCCGTTTGCCCCTGATGCCATTAGCATTAGCCCGGCAGCCGCAGTTTCCCGGATTCCCGGGTTTGAGAAGGGTTGGCTTTCCGTACAGGATCCGGCTGCACAATTGGCGCGCGACTTGCTGGACCCCCAGGCTGGAGATCGTATTCTGGATGCCTGCGCCGCACCGGGTGGCAAAACAGCCCATTTGCTGGAGAGCTGTTCCGGAATTGCATTGACTGCCCTGGACAGACGGGCGCAACGGCTTGAACAGATTCACCAGAACTTAAACCGTTTGGGTTTGAAAGCAGACACAAAAGTTGCTGATGCGGTGGCAGTTGAGAAATGGTGGAATGGTGAGCAGTTCAATAAAATCCTCCTGGATGCACCTTGTAGCGCAACGGGTGTAATCCGTCGGCACCCGGAAATCAAATGGTTACGATGCAGGGAGCAAGTGAATACCGTCGTGCAGATACAGTTCGAATTACTGACCGCTCTATGGTCAGTGTTGGAAACCGGCGGTACCCTGGTTTATGCCACCTGTTCGGTGTTGAAGCGTGAAAATGATCAACAAATTGAACGGTTTTTGGAACAACATGCAGATGCGACGGTCGCGAATCCCGTCGTGAAATGGGGTGTAGCCGGTTCATACGGACGTCAGATTCTGCCTGGGGAAGCCCAGATGGATGGATTCTATTATGCGGTCCTGCACAAGTCTGCTTAGTATTTGCCTGTTTGTTCTGGTTGGCTGTGGTCAACAGGGTGCGGTCGACTATGGATTCACCATTAAAAATGTATCGATCAGCCAGGCTTACCAGTCGCTGAATATTCATCTGCGGCAGAATTTGCAACTGAGCCAGCAGGCGCGTGAAGCGCTGGAACACGGTGTAACCTTGATCATCATGCTGGAACTGGAGTTGCACAACGACAATAATATGATGGTCCTGCGCAAGGAAGACAGAAACTTTCAGCTCCGCTACCTGCCATTAAGCGAGCGTTACCAGTTATTGGAAGAAGGAACAGATGAGTTACGGGCTTTTTCACGCTTGCGTCACCTGCTAGCATCGATTAATGAACTGAATGTTCAGATGACGACCGGACCATTATTGTCAGGAAACTATGAACTACGTACCAGAATCCACCTGGATGAAAGCCGACTGCCTACCCCCATGCAATTACCCGCCTGGTTCTCAGCGCAGTGGCAGCACGGTTCGGAGTGGTCGGTATGGCCTTTCGAAATAAACGCGTAAGACGCTTCGTACTGAGAGTGATACCGGTGGCAGTGTCGCTGGTGGCATTGCTTATTTCGTTGATGCTTGTCAGTAATGTGCAACAGGATCCCAGCCGTTTCCACCAGCCATATGTCTGGGTGCTGGTCTTAACTGTTTTTGCATTGCTGGTCGTGTCTGCCGCTATTTTTCACCGTGTCATCACATTAACCAGAAAAGTCCGGGAGCACGCGCCCGGCGCTATGTTGTCAGCCCGATGGGTCAGATATTTCCTGGCTTTGTCATTGCCACCTGTATTAATTGTTTACTTTTTCTCAGCCTATTTTCTCACTCAAACAGTCGACAGCTGGTTTGATGTGGGGGTCGAGGCGGCCTTGGCTGACTCACTGGAACTGGGTCAGCAGTTTTTGGAAAACAGGACACTCGAAGTTCGCAACCAGGTACGCCGTCTAAGTCGTGAAATTGAAAACCCCGGAAACGACGTAGACGTCGTACGCAGGACATTGCTGGCTAATGTCAGCAGTGCCGGGCCGCTGGAACTTTCTGTCATGGAAACTGATGGACGGATGCTCGCAAGCGCCAATATCAATATGCTTGCAGATCTGCCCGAACGGCCCGGTGACTACGCCTTGTTACAGGCCGCAGATCGTGGTGAGTATGCTGCAGCCGAACCGGGGGTCGATGGTATATTGCGTATACGAGTGATCCAGCGTCTACCGCAAAATGTGCCGGGTGGACAGGGGTATTTATTGCACGCTATTTATCCCTTGCCGGAATCGGTCACTACCTTGGCCAGCCAGATTGAAAAGGAATATTACCGTTATCAGAACTTGAGTTATTTGCGTGAACCATTGAAGCAGAGTTTCATTCTGATCCTGTCATTGGTGTTATTACTAACCGTATTGCTTGCCATCCTGGCTGCGCTGAATGTTTCACGCAAATTGGTCACGCCCATTTCGAAACTTGCGCAGGGCACCCGGGAAATTGCCGCTGGTGATCTGACTTATGAGATCCAGGCAGAAACCCGCGATGAACTGGGTTTCCTGGTGCAATCCTTCAACGAAATGACGGAAGCTCTCACCCGCGCCAGCCAGGAAGCGGAACACAGCCGGGCTCAACTGCAATCCCAAAGTGAGTATCTTGAGACCGTTTTGGGTGGTCTGACTGCTGGCGTGCTGACCCTGGATAACGATCAGAATGTGGTAACAGCCAATGCTGCTGCCGAACAGATACTGGGTATGCCCAGCGGTTTTTTTGCCGGCCAGAGTTTGTACGAGCGTGCTGAAGCGGCCCCGTACCTGGCCCCGCTGGTGGAGCTGATCAGGCAGCAGATTGGACGTGGACCAGCCGAATGGCAACGTGAGATACGTCTACAGGCGCATGGGCAGACATTGGTATTGCTGGTTCGCGGGTCACGTCTGGATAAGAAAATCAGCTATGCA
>CBDTVF010000042.1:0-12176 GCA_965363775.1 uncultured Gammaproteobacteria bacterium | reverse complement strand
CCCTGACCTCTTCCAGAAGTGACTTCATGAAAGCCTGTCGACTGGCTTCGCTGGCGTATTCTTCTATGTTTTGTTCACCCATGAATTGATGCCTTCAGCAATGGTCCCTGCATTGATAATAAACACAGCCAATCGGGTCGGCAAACAAAAACTGCAAAACAATTGAGGCAAGTCATTTATCACGCAGAGATTTTATTCGAGTATTATAGGGATTATAGACACAGACGGTTCACTTGGGAGAGTTAAGAAATGACGGATAAACCCTGGCTTAAAAGCTATTCACCGGGAGTGCCCGCTAACGTAGATTTGGGTGCATACAGTTCCATTGTCGAATTATTGGAGCAAAGTTGTGATAAGTACAAAGACCGCATGGCCTATCACAATATGGGTGCAGAAATAAGTTATGGGGAACTCGATTACCTGACCAGGAACTTTGCCGCTGCACTCCAGGATATGGGTATGCAACAAGGTGATCGTATCGCCCTGATGATGCCAAACATCCTGCAGTACCCGATCGCCTTGTTCGGCGCATTAAGGGCCGGTTTGATCATCGTCAACACCAATCCCATGTACACGGCACGTGAACTCCGGCATCAACTGGTGGATTCCGGTGCCAAGGCCATTGTCGTGGTTGAAAATTTTGCATCGGTACTTGAAAGCGTACGTGACGAAGTACCGCTGGAGCATATCATCACAACGGCTGTAGGTGACCTGCTCAATTTTCCGAAATCATTGATCGTAAATTTCGTGCTGCGTCATGTTAAAAAGAGCATCCCCGCGTGGAAATTACCCGGCTCAGAAAAACTACAGGATTTACTGGACAAAGGGGCAAAACTGCCATTGCGACCGGTCACCATCGCTTTTGAAGACGTGGCTTTTCTTCAATACACCGGTGGTACAACCGGCGTAGCCAAAGGCGCCATGCTGACACATCGAAACATCGTTGCAAACGTGCTGCAGGCAAAATCCTGGTTAACCCAACTGGAGGATGACAAACGGGAAATTATCATCACCGCCCTGCCGCTCTACCATATCTTTGCATTAACCGCGAATTGCCTGACATTTGTCTGTATCGGCGGCAGTAACATCCTGGTCTCAGACCCCCGCGACATGGCCGGTTTTGTCAAGGAATTGGGTCGTCATCCGTTTACGGCTATCACCGGAGTCAACACATTATTTAACGGACTGTTGCACACTGAAGGTTTTGCCGATCTTGATTTTTCAACGGTCAAGATGACACTGGGTGGTGGTATGGCGGTACAAAAAGCGGTTGCCGACCACTGGAAACAGGTCACCGGTATACCACTCGTCGAAGCCTATGGTTTGACGGAAACATCTCCTGCCGCCTGCATCAACCCGGTGACACTGCAAGACTTCAACGGTTATATCGGTCTTCCGATCTCTTCCACAGAAGGGGCCATCAGGAGCGAAGAAGGCCAGTTTCTACCGGTTGGCGAAAGCGGTGAGCTGTGTATTCGAGGCCCGCAGGTCATGAAGGGTTACTGGCAGCGTCCCGAGGATACCGATGAAGTACTCGACAGCGAAGGCTGGTTGGCCACCGGCGATATCGCCCTGATGACTGAGGAAGGCTATTTCAAGATCGTCGACCGTAAAAAGGACATGATCCTGGTTTCAGGTTTCAATGTTTATCCGAATGAGATTGAAGACGTGCTCGCCCTGCATCCCAAGGTACTGGAAGTGGCTGCGATCGGTGTAGCGGATGAAAAATCCGGTGAGGTTGTCAGTTTGTTTGTCGTCAAAAAGGATCCGTCGCTTACAAAAGATGAGGTTAAAGCTTTCTGCAAGGAAAACCTGACGGGATATAAACGTCCGCGTTATATCGAATTCAGGGACGACTTGCCAAAAAGTAATGTCGGAAAAATTCTGCGCAGAGAGTTAAGGGATTCATAGTTGCGAAGGCTATACCTGTGAAAAAAGGCATCTATGTCCTCGTTATCATCGCGGTCATGGCCTATGGATACATCAACGAGCAGCAGGGCTCTGACCCCGGTATCTCATCACCGCAGGGCTCCAGCACTGCCGTTTCACAGGCCTATGACAAGCAACAAAGTGATGTGCAGGTTCGGGGCGAAGGTATCGTCATCGGGGTATTGCCCGATGACGTTGATGGCTCCAGGCATCAGAGGTTTATCCTGGAACTCAGTCACGGGAATTCGTTATTGATCGCGCACAACATTGACCTGGCCCCCAGGATCGAGGGGCTTAGAAAAGGCGATAAGATCGGGTTCTATGGCGAATATGAGTGGAACTCAAAAGGCGGCGTCCTGCACTGGACCCACCATGACCCTGCGGGTCGCCATGCTGGTGGTTGGCTAAAACACGACGGCCAGACCTATCAGTAGCGATCCGGAATATCTTCACTCTTTTCTTTTTTTAGCATCTGTCCTCAGCGCCAGTGCATGGGTGGCTTTATCCTCACCATAACGTCGTTTAATTGCATCCAGGGTCTTGTCCAATGCCTTTTGTGCGGTCGTATCGTAGTCGATTCCCCGTGCATCCGGTTCTTCAAGCCCCGAAACACCCACCCCTAATAACCTGACCGGAGTATTCAAATGCTCCTGCAACCACGTTTTCAACAGCGCACGGGCCTGTTTGAAAACCACTTCCGTACTCGCCGTCGGGGCTACCAGGCTACGACTGCGTGTGACCGTGCGAAAACGCCGGTCGCGGACTTTGATCTGGATAGTTCGGGCCACAAGCCTCTGCGCGCGCAAGCGTCCTGTGACCGACTCTGTCTGTCGCTGCAATTCAGCCATTAATTCACGCGGCTTGATGATATCCCGCTCAAAGGTCACTTCCCGGCTCAGTGATTTGTCAGGTCTGGCGCTCACCACTTCGCGTTCATCCTCCCCCCTTGCCAGGGCCAGGTAGTGCCCGGTCCGCTTACCAAGAACAGAACTGAGCAGAACAGGATCTGCCTTACGCAATTGCCCGATCGTTAAGATTCCCAGTTTTTGGATTTTTGGCAGCGTCTTTTTGCCAATACCCCAAACCCTGCTGACTGGCATCGGATCAAGAAATGTACGGACACCGTCTCTGGGTACATGCACAAACCCCTTCGGTTTGCTGGCATCCGATGCGAGCTTTGCCACGTATTTGTTGTGTGCCATACCCACTGAGGCATGCAGTCCGGTCCGATCCAGTATTTTTGCACGTATTTCCGCACCAATCGTTTCGATGCTGCCAAACAGGGCAAGACTCGCCGTTACATCCAGAAATGCCTCATCCAGGGACAAGCCTTCCACTTCGGGTGTTGTTTCACGAAATATCCTGAAAACCTCGGTGGAGACCTCACGGTAGCGGGACATTCTCACTGGTAATACCACCCCGTGGGGACATAAGCGACGGGCGCGTGACATCGGCATGGCCGAAAACACACCATATTCACGAACCTCGTAACTGGCCGCAGCAACCACTCCGCGACCACCCGTACCGCCGACCATGACCGGCTGGTTTCTGTATTCCGGATGATCGTGCTGCTCGACCGATGCAAAAAACGCATCCATATCCACATGGATGATTGCCCGCTCACGGCGTTTTTTAGTATTTGAAGTTGCGATAGTCGTCACAGTGCGTTCATTATATCGATATGAACACGACCACCACAGCACCCATTACTTCCGTCATTGAGCCCATGTACGAGTTTCCCGTCATGCAACATGGCCTGTATGCGAACCATGCAGCCATTGCACCGTGGCCGCGGGTAGCATCACAGGCAGTTGCTGACTTTGCCCAGGAGAACTGCAAACTCGGCCCGGCTCAATATAGCCACTGGCTCCTACGTGAAAAACAACTACGCCAAAGACTTGCCGATCTGATCAATGCGGTTTCGGCCGACGATATTGCCCTGTTGAAAAACACCACGGAAGGCATTTGCACTGTGGCCAATGGCATCGACTGGCGACCCGGCGACAATCTCGTAATACCCGTCGACGAATTTCCATCAAACCGGCTGCCCTGGCTGGCTTTACAACGTCTTGGTGTGGAGATTCGCGAAGTGGATATTCGTTCCACGGATGAACCTGAAAAGGCCTTGCTCGGGAACATGGATGAACACACGCGTCTGTTATCGGTCAGTGGCGTGCAATGGACAGATGGCCTGCGTTTACAGTTGAAAACACTCGGCAAAGCCTGCTCACAACAGGGTGTTCTATTCTTCGTTGATGCGATCCAGCAATTGGGTGCCTTGCAGGTAAACGTCCAGGAGTGCAGGATCGATTTTTTGGCTGCGGACGGTCACAAGTGGATGCTGGCCCCGGAAGGCATCGCAGTCTTTTATTGCCGGGAAGGCGTTCGTGAGCAATTGCGCACCAGCCAGCAAGGCTGGCACATGGTGGAAGACCCTTATCAATTCAATCGCAATTCATGGACGCCAAGTAAAACAGCGATGCGATTCGAGGCCGGTAGTCCCAATACACTGGGACAGACTGGCCTGCATGCCTCGATTGGCCTGCTTCAGGACATTGGTATGCAACAGGTCGAAGCGAACGTTGTGGCAAATTCGTTCGCCCTGTCAAATGGGATTGTCGATATTCCCGGGCTCGAGTTATCGAGGCCATTTGATCCGCAAAGAATATCAGGCATTGTCAGCTTTAGATCGGCTAACCAGGATCCGGCACAACTTCAACAGATTCTGAAGAGCCGGGGTTTGAGCTGTACAGTTCGCGCGAATGCCATACGGCTATCGCCACATTTCTACCAGGCAGGTGAACCCGTGCTGGAAATGCTTAACGTGATTGAAGACGCTACAAGAATAATCTAAGTTATCTATATACTATATCTGTTTGATATTACTACATTGTATGGGTGCGTTTTTCGGACTCTATCAACTGCGCAAGATGAGATTCGATAATCGTCCTCGCGTGTGCACCATCAGAGGTATCGCCAAACTGAACACCAATTCCGGGCCGCCTGTTACCCTGTGCGCCCGGTGGTGTGACCCAGACCACCTTACCCGGAATGGGTAAGCGCTCTTCGAGTTCCATAATGGTCAATAACAGGAATACTTCATCACCGAGTGAATAACGCTTGGTGCTCTGTACAAAAAGCCCGCCACCCTGCACAAACGGCATATACGCGCTGTACAGCGTTTGCCGATCTTTGATTGAAAGTGAAAGAATTCCTTGTTGTGCCATAACTATAACCCTTCATTAATGTCAGAGAATCTGTTCTGCCCATCTTATCAGCCATTCTTGCAGAAGTAAGTCACCACGTACCGTTGTTACCGACAATTTCCGGTTAATATCTGCCTGTCTTTGCAACTCCAGTAAGGCTTTGTTCTGCAACTGTATGTTGTCAGGCAACCAGGTCAAAGGCAAGCCCGCCATCCTGGATTTTATGACCTCACCGGTACACGCGGACAACCAACGCCACAATTCAACCGGGTTCAGCTCATTGAGTTTACTGCAGAGCATGGAAACCGAAGCCGGTCTTGCCAGCAGGTTCACAAGACCTTCCCTGACCTGCCCGTATGCATCCAGTTGTGGTGATTCAAGGTAATGCGCAGCGCGCAGCGGACTGCCTCCTGCAGCCTGTAATGCCGCACTGACCAGCTCGCTGGATTTGCCCGAGCATTTCGCCAGCCAATCCAGAACAAGCTGCGTGTCCGGTTGAGTGACAGAAATGGCCTGGCAGCGACTTCGGATCGTAATCGGCAACCTGCCGGGATCATGACTGACCAGGATCAATACGGTAATTCCTGCAGGCTCTTCAAGGCTTTTCAGCAGTGCGTTGGCAGCGGCACCATTCATGCTTTCAGCCGGGTGAATATAGGCCACTTTGCGTGTGCTGACAGAAGTGGTGAGATCCAGCTTGGAAATCAGTGCACGTACCTGGTCCACCTTGATGACTTCACTACCCTCCTCCGGATGGATGTGAAAATAGTCCGGGTGGGCACCGCCGATACGTAACTGGCAAGATCGGCACTGACCGCAGGCCCACTCCTGGTCCTGTGTGCACAGAAGTTTGCCGACCATAGCGTCCGCAAGTGCCAGTTTCCCACTGTCTGCAGGCCCTTCGATCATCAGTGCGTGAGCAAGTCTGTCAGACTTGAAACGCTGGATAAAAAACGACCAGTGATCATTCAGCCAGGGGTAAATGTCTGACGGGGACGTCATATCTGACACAGTCACAGGCCCAGACCCGCTTTAAGGACGCTTTCAACCTGTAACCAGACCTCGGTCTCATCAAGGCTGGCATCGATCACCCTGAAGCGCTGTGGGTTGGCAGAAGCGCGTTCCAGGTAGGTATTTCTGACCCGTTCAAAAAACCGCACTGATTCAACCTCGAAACGATCGGCTTCACCACGGTCCGCCACTCTTGTCATACCCACATTTACCGGTATATCGAACAACAGCGTCAGGTCCGGTTGCAGATCCTTAAGGACCAGTCGCTCCACCACGGCGACGGTTTCAGCACCCAATTGCCGGCCACCCCCCTGGTAGGCGTAACTGGCGTCGGCGAACCGGTCACAAACAACGACCTTGCCATCGGCAAGAGCGGGTAATATCACTTCCTGTACCAATTGGGAGCGGGCCGCGAACATCATCAACAGTTCAGCGGTTGCGTTCAGCCCGGCATTACGGGTGTCGAGTAGCACCTGGCGGATTTGCTCCGATACGAAGGTTCCACCGGGCTCACGGGTTTCCACCACGGTTTTCCCATGCCCGCTCAACCACTCGACGATACGTCTGTTTTGTGTGCTTTTGCCTGCACCCTCACCACCTTCAAGACTGATGAAAAATCCATTCTTCACCTGTATTACTCCCCGGAACCTGGTTCAACAGGTTTATTCTTATTCGATTTAATCAACATTCTGACTGCCTTATTGTGTGCTTCAAGTGTGCTGGAGAATGTGTGGCCGCCCTGCCCGTTTGCGACAAAAAACATCGCTTCACCAGCTGCCGGATGGGCTGCTGCCTGTAAGGACGCCAAACCTGGTAATGCAATTGGCGTGGGTGGCAGACCATGACGTCTATAGGTGTTATAGGGCGTGTCATTCTTGAGATCCTGACGGCGAATATTACCCTGATATGATTCACCCATGCCATAGATCACTGTCGGGTCTGTCTCCAGGCGCCAGTGTTTGAGTAAACGGCGTACAAAAACACCCGCTATGTCCGCCCGCTCACTTGCCAGTGAAGTCTCTTTCTCAATGATGGATGCCATGATCAGCAGCTCATCTGGTGTTTCATACGGCAGACCCATATCCCGTCCAAGCCAGACCCGTGACAGGGCATCCGACATGTCCTTGTAGGCGCGTCTCAATATTTGCAGGTCTGAATCGTCACGGACAAAACTGTAAGTTTCAGGGAGAAACCGGCCTTCCGGGTTAGCATCAGGTATTCCTTCCACAGCCTTCAGTTCTGTGACTGTTTCAAGGGTATGCTGCAGTACAGGGTTCTTGCCCAGCGCAGCCAGCAAATCCTTGACAGACCACCCCTCTACAATCGTAAACCGGTAGCTGATCACCTTTCCAGAGGCCAGCAGGTTCAATAACTGCAGCGGCAGCACGCCTGGTTCCAGCTGGAATTCACCGGTTTTTATGGTTGTGTGCTCAAGCCGGTTGAGCAAGCGCCAGCGCCAATCCATACGGGTAGCGCCCTGTTGTTCGAGTTTCGCGATGACTGAACGAATATTGCTTCCGGCTTCCACATTAAGGACCAGCCCCGGTGTTTCAATATTTAGAGGTGTCTGCAGAAAGTGTCGATACTGTTGCCAGACTCCCATCGTGCCGGCTACAGCCAGCAACAACAGAATCAGGGCAACCGTCAACAGTCGTTTCACGCCATTCCGCATCAATTTTACCTGGCCCCATCCAGCAACCAGGTCTGTAATTCCCGCGTGACCGGTCCAATACTGTATTCCTGATCATCTATCGCAATCAACGGCACAATGCCCCTCACAGCGTTACAAATGAACACCTCATCTGCCTCCGGCAACATATCTGCAGTCAGGCGCCGTTGCTCACAACGGGCTCCAAAACCGGCCAATATCTGGCTGCGAAGCACACCGCGAACACCACAGCGATCCAGCCTGGGTGTTAACAGGAGATCTTCCGTGACGAGAAAAATATTCGCGGCGATGGCACTGATAATATGATCTTCACCATCCAGCAGTATACCTTCAGCCGCACCCGCCTCGCGGGTTTCAACACTGGCCAGAACCTGCTCGAGCCGGCTCAAATGCTTCACACCACCCAGTGCTGGCTGTATGGCAAGACGCAGATCACAAACACGGGCTTTTATGCCTTCTCTTGCCTGCTCGAGAATCCCGTCCGGGTAAATATGTGCACTGACTATACGCACGCTATTGGTGCCTTCCGGGGGCATATACCCTCGTCCCTGTCCATCCCGGGTAATGACAATTTTAACCACAGCAGCAGGTAAGCCTGCGCTGACCGTTTGGACTTCCCTTAACAGGATGGCCTGGGGTGGCATGGCCAGGCCCAGCCGCTCACAACCGGCACCGAGACGATCCATATGCGCCTGCCACCGGCGTGGACGGCCATTGTGCACAGGCATGGTTTCAAAAAGCCCGTCGGCATAATTAAGACCACGGTTTGTACTCTCTACAAACATTGATATTTCGCCATCAACAAGACATTCAAGCATGATGTTGTCCTTTTAAGCCTATTTACATCGAACTAGCTACGGGCCCCAAAGCCCGCAGCAACCCACGGGCTTTATCCTCTGTTTCCGCCACCTCGCAGTCCGGTCTGGAATCTGCCACGATACCGGCGCCGGTGCGGAAACTGATTGTCCTGTCATGTAATAACATCGAACGAATCAATATATTCAGATCCATACTGCCATCAAGCCCCAGGTAGCCAAAAGATCCGGTATAAAAACTGCGGCCCTGCTGTTCCAACTCTGCAATGATTTCCATACAACGTACCTTGGGACAGCCTGTAATGGTACCACCCGGAAAAACCGCACGGATGACATCAACCGGTGTTACCTCTTCACGTAAACGTCCGCGAACATTCGATACGATATGATGAACATGTTCGTAGGTCTCGACAACCATCAATTCATCAACTTCCACCGTTCCGGTCTGGCAAACCCGTCCGAGATCATTTCGCTCCAGGTCAATCAGCATGATATGCTCGGCGCGCTCTTTAGGGTGCGCCAACATTTCCCGGCTTAATTCCAGGTCAGACAAGCGATCTTTACCACGCGGGTGAGTACCCGCAATCGGTCTGGACTGGACTTCGCCCTGTTTGATGCTGACCAGTCTTTCCGGCGAAGAACTCATCAATATATGCCTGCCCCAACGCACCATACCGGCAAAAGGTGCGGGGTTGCTTTTACGCAGGGATTGATAAAGTGCAGCGGCATTCACCGGCGTGTCAAATTGCCCGTGCCAACCACGGGACAAATTAACCTGGAAAACATCCCCGGCCAGGATATATTCGTGTATTTGCTCAACAGCGTCCTTAAAATCCTGCGGCTCGTCCGGCAACAACTCCGACAGTTGGGTAAGACCAGCATCAGGCGCAACACGCAGATTCAAAAGTTCACAACGCATTTCTTCCAGCAGAATTTCATTCTCCGCCTGCAGGTATAATAAACTCGGCTGCTCCGGCCTGGTATAAATGACAGCGGGACAACGACTTGCAAATGCCACGGGAAACCCATCGGAGGCCGACGGAAAATCCACCACCGGTTCAATTTCCGCTGCCAGTTCGTAACCGAGATATAAAAACCAGCCTCCAGCAAATGACCAGGGCGTGTCTTCACCTGCTGTGCGTTTCTCCTGTTGATACCAGTCATTAAGCCGGGTCAGGAAACCGCTTGTCTCTCCCGGACCGCTAACACTACCATCGCTGTGCAGACACAATTGCTCACCGCTACTTCGAAGCAACAGGCTGCATTGGCCCAGGGGACCGGGTGCCGCACTGTCCAGTAGATAGGGGTATTGGTCGGGTAACGCAGTCGCTACTGCGGGAAGTTCAAACGCACATTCTAGCGAACAGCTATGCAAGTGGCGTCAGTCGGTAAATTTACGGAAAACAAGGCTTCCGTTAGTACCACCAAAACCAAATGAATTGGAAATTGCAATATTCACATCGGTTTCACGTGCAGTATTGGGCACATAATCCAGATCACAATTTTCACCTGGGTTATCAAGGTTAATGGTTGGGGGAATAATGCCATCGCGAATACTGAGCAGGCTGAAAATGGCCTCAACGCCACCCGCGGCACCTAGCAAGTGCCCGGTCATGGACTTGGTGGAACTTACCGCGACCTTGTAAGCGTGGTCACCGAAAATAGTCTTTGTTGCAATGGTTTCCGCAAGATCACCGAGTAGTGTCGATGTACCGTGAGCATTGATGTAGTCCACATCCTGCGTGTTCAAGCCGGCATCCTTGATTGCGATGCCCATGCACCTGGCAGCACCTTCACCGTCTTCGGGCGGGGCTGTCATATGGAAGGCATCCGCACTCATACCAAAACCGAGTACTTCACCATAAATGGTCGCACCGCGATTCTTTGCATGCTCCAGTTCTTCGAGTATGACAACACCTGAGCCATTGGAAAGCACGAAGCCATCACGATCTTTATCCCAGGGTCGGCTGGCCTGCCCGGGTGCTTCATTTCGGGTCGACATGGCGCGTGCTGAAATAAACCCGCTCATGGAAGTGGGTGTGGTTGCAAACTCAGCACCACCAGCCACCATCACATCAGCCTCTCCGTACTGGATCATACGGGTCGCCGTACCTATGTTATGCGTCGCTGTACTGCAAGCGGTCACAATAGCGATATTGGGGCCTTTCAGATTATGCTTGAGTGATAAATAACCACCGATCATATTGATAATTGAACCCGGTATAAAAAATGGACTAACCTTGCGGGGTCCACCCTTCAAATAGGCTTCGGTCGTATCCTCGATGGTCTTGAGACCACCGATACCCGATGCCAGTGCGCAGCCGATTCGTTCAGGGTCGTGGCTGGAGTTCTCATCAAGGAGACCAGCGTCTTCCAACGCGTCGGTACCTGCTGCAAAACCGTAGTGAACAAAATTATCCAGTCGTTTGGCTTCACGTACACTGAGATAAGTGGACGCATCAAAATCAACCACTTCGCCGGCAATACGGGTTTTCATATGTGATGCGTCAAATGACGTGACAGTACTGACGCCGCTACGGCCATTACATATAGCATCCCAGGCGGTATCAATGGTGCTGCCCACGGGCGACACGATACCCATACCAGTCACTACAACGCGACGTTGTGACATATGAAAAACCTCGATATTTGAATGACTAAACGAATGACGGCCGACAAAAAGTCGGCCGTAAACATTTATTTCACGATTTCAGTTTCAGCTTTTGTTGGAATTGACGTAGTCAATAGCCTGTTGAACACTGGTGATCTTTTCCGCATCTTCGTCTGGGATTTCACACTCAAATTCTTCTTCAAGTGCCATCACAAGCTCTACGGTATCCAGAGAATCTGCGCCCAGGTCGTCTACAAAAGATGCATTGGCGGTAACTTCCTCTTCTTTAACACCAAGTTGCTCTACAACAATCTTCTTCACGCGTTCTTCAATGCTGCTCATATTTATATGATTCCTAAAAAGTTAACACAAGAGTCACAATTTTAAAGAAACTGCGACGATTCTGCCAGTCCTGTGCCGCCGTATGTTCAAAAAATAGTCGGCAGGGAATAGGAACTGACCCTATATTTCAATAACCTGAAATCACTCAGGTTACGTACATTCCACCATTAACATGGATCGTTTGACCGGTAATGTAAGAAGCTGATGGCGAGGCCAAAAAATTGACCGCCGCAGCGATGTCCTCGACTTCACCCAGACGTTTCAAAGGAATGTCATTCAACATTGCCTCACGTTGCGTCTCCTTCAAGTCGCGGGTCATGTCGGTGTCGATGAAACCCGGTGCAATCACGTTAACCGTAATTCCCCTTGAACCAACCTCACGTGCCAGCGAACGCGCAAAACCCATCATACCTGCCTTGGCCGCGGCATAATTTGCCTGGCCGGCGTTACCCGTTGAGCCAATCACCGATGAAATATTGATAATTCTTCCCGTCCGGGCTTTCATCATGCCACGCAAACAGGCCTTGGAAAGACGGTAGACGGAACGCAGGTTGGTATTAAGAACCGTTTCCCAGTCCTCCTCGCTCATTCTC
>CBDTVF010000041.1:0-12282 GCA_965363775.1 uncultured Gammaproteobacteria bacterium | reverse complement strand
CGATTTGAATGACGTTATCGTTCATTTGATGCTGCCCCGGACCCGGGCGTTTTATAATCTTGAAAAACTCTGGGAAGCCAGCGCTGATCACCGCAGTGGCGTAAGCACTTCTGCTTGAAAAAAGGGTAGTACACTAGAATGCACTTGCTGGTGGCTGCTGTTGGTCAACGTATGCCAGGCTGGGTCAATGAAGCCTGGAACGAATACGCCCGTAGAATGCCACCCGGGCTGGGCTTGAGCCTACGCGAAATCACGCTCGCCAAACGCGGTAAAAATGCTGACACCAAACGACTGACTGGTCTTGAAAGCAGGGCGCTGTTTGATGCCATGCCCAAGCGTGCCAGGATTGTTGCATTGGACGTGAGAGGTCAGTCATGGTCAACGGAAAAGCTGGCGGTCAACCTGGAAGAGTGGATGGGTGACGGTCGTGATGTTGGCTTTATGATTGGCGGACCGGATGGTATTTCTGCAGATATCATGAATAAGGCGGATACCCGCTGGTCGCTCGGGCCACTGACTTTGCCGCATCCCCTGGTCAGGGTAGTGCTTGCCGAGCAACTGTACCGGGCATGGACCATTACTCAAAATCACCCGTACCACCGCGCATGAATTCACAGCAAACAATATTACTGGCCTCCGCATCGCCACGGCGCCGGGAATTACTCAAGCAATTGGCGGTCACATTCAAGGTGGAAGCGGCCGATATTGATGAATCGATATTGGATGGCGAAACCCCGCGTGAACATGTATTACGTCTGTCCCGGGAAAAAGCCCTGGCGGGTTTTTTGCAATGTGGTGGCGCGATGCCCACATTGGGCTCGGACACCATCGTGTTACTGGATGACGAGATTCTCGGTAAACCCGGGTCGCGGGCGGAAGCTGAAAGTATGCTGAAGCGTTTGTCCGGAAATACACATCACGTTTATTCGGCCGTTGCTTTGGTGTTAAAGCCGGACAAGGTGATGGATACCCTTAATATCACAGCTGTGACGTTTGGGAATATGCCGGATTCGTGGATCAAGCAGTATTGCCAAAGCGATGAACCGATGGACAAGGCCGGTGCATATGCGGTGCAGGGTGGAACTGGCCAGCACATTCGCCGTATTGAGGGCAGTTACTCGGGTGTGATGGGTTTGCCATTGTATGAGACGGCAGAATTACTTCGCCGGGCTGGTTTGCTGGTATAAGTGATGCAGTACACTAGTCACCTTGAATCGAGAGCCTGCGGCTGTGGAGCAATACGCGTATGAGCGAAGAAATCCTGATTAATGTAACCCCTACAGAAACCCGCGTAGCTTTGGTTGAAAACGGTATGTTGCAAGAGGTTTCCCTGGAACGAAACAGCCATCTTGGCTACCTGGGAAATATCTATAAGGGTACCGTGTCCCGTGTATTGCCGGGTATGCAGGCAGCATTCATCGATATCGGTCTTGATCGCACCGCATTTTTACATGCTTCGGACATCTATAGAGTGCAGCGTGAACAGATGCCTGAGAATCCACCACCGGAACCTCCGATCGCTTCCCTGGTACGTGAAGGTGAGGCGGTCGTGGTACAGGTGATCAAGGATCCATTGGGAACCAAAGGTGCTCGTTTGACCACCAACTTGAGTATTCCGTCCCGATTCCTGGTGTTACTGCCCGATTGTGAAACCATTGCGGTATCGGTGCGTATTGAAGATGAAGCGGAACGCAATCGTCTGAAAAAACTGCTGGCTACCCTGCGGGAACACAAGGGAGAGCACGGTTATATTGTTCGTACCAATGCCGAAAATATTAATGAATTTGCCTTGTCGGCAGATATGTCTTACCTGAGCAAAATCTGGGAGAGTATCGTCGAGCAGGTCAAAATCAGCCAACCCGGTGAATGTATTTATGAAGATCTTTCACTGCCGTTGCGGGCCGTACGGGATCACATGCATGAAGACGTGGAGAAAATCCGTATAGATTCAAACGAAGAATTCTTACGTTTAAAGGATTTCACCGGTAAATTCTTACCCGAATGGGCACAGCGGATTAAAGCTTATACAGCGGAGCGCCCGATATTTGATCTTTATGGTATCGAAGATGAAATAGACAATGCATTGCACCCCTCAACGCCGCTGAAATCAGGTGGCCACCTGGTCATTGATCAGACTGAAGCGATGACTACCATTGACGTGAATACCGGTGCTTTCGTCGGTCATCGGACATTGGAAGAAACTATCTACAAAACCAACCTGGAAGCTGTGCAATCCATCGCTAGGCAACTGAGGTTGAGAAACCTCGGTGGCATCATCATCATTGATTTTATTGATATGAATAACGATGAGCACAAGCGCCAGGTGATGCTTGCCCTGGAGCGCGCATTGGAACGCGATCATGCAAAAACCAACATATGTGAGATTTCTTCACTCGGCCTGATTGAAATGACCCGCAAGCGCACAACAGAAAGCCTTGGTCATTTGTTGTGCGAACCTTGTCCCGTATGTTCCGGACGGGGTGTGTTAAAGAGTGCGGAAACGGTATGCCTTGAAGTTTTTCGCGAGATTATGCGTTCCAGTCGTCAGTTTGAAGCCAGCCGGTTGTTGGTCGTCGCATCAACGGGTGTGGTGGATAAAATCCTGGATGATCAATCCACAACCGTTGCTGAGCTTGAGGAAGTGATCGGTAAATCTATCCGTTTCCAGCGTGAAGACCAATATACCCAGGAGCAGTTTGATGTGGTGTTGCTCTAGCCGCTGGCTTACAAGAATCTGATGAAAAGTTTGAAAAAGATTTTCCAGCGGCTTAAGACGCTATTGTGGACAGCACTGACAATATTGACAGTGCTGGCGGCAGTCGTTGTGGGAATCGGCAAACTACTGATGCCATACAGTGTTCATTACCAACCGGAACTCGAAGCCTGGTTGTCAAAGGCGTTTAACCAACCGGTTAAAGTAGAAAGTTTCAGTGGTGAGTGGAAAGCGTTCGGGCCACGCATCAGGCTCCAGGGTGTCTCCCTGATGGCGGACGGCGGGCAGCCTGAGATTGCCATTAGCCGGGCAGCACTGGATGTCAAACCGCTGAACGCCCTGATTCCAGGCCGGCCCTTATACAGTTTCCGGATTATTGGTGCAGACCTGGCGCTGGAACGTACCAGTGATGGTCGCTACCTGTTGTCGGGTCTGGGTGTCAGTGGCACCGGAGCGAGCCGCAGTAGCAGCCCTCGTTTGCGTGATGTTGCTTTGAACGGTGAAGTCCGCTTGCAGGATATCAGTCTCACTTTTGATGACCCTGAACGTGAAATTCATATTGTTCTGAGCAATGTAAATGGCCGTCTCAAGGCGGATGGCCGACGTATAGCAGCCGAGATAAAAGCCAGGGTGACAGACAGGGACAGACGTCGTGTGGTAGGCGACCTGGATGCCATCATCCAGGTCAGGCTCGACTCTGAACAGCATCTCAAGGAGGCCCATTGGCACGTTGAAACCGGTGAGTTGATGTTAGCGGACCTAATCAGGCAATTGCCGCACCATCCATTGATTCCAGTTTCAGGTCGGCTGAACGCAGAAGTGTGGGGTGAATGGAAGTTGGGAACCCCACAACAGATGCAGGGTGTACTTGATCTGCGAGACGCACAGCTATCTTCTCAAATCGGGCCTCTGATAGTCGACCATTTGAACAGCCGGTTTAATTTTCAATTTGCTCACCGCAAAGACTGGCGTTTTGATCTGTCAGACCTGAAAGTGGGATACGCGGGTGCACAGTGGCAGAGTGATCGGCTCTCCGTGGCCAGAAACCTGCCCGCTGATCTGGGTCTCTGGATCAGTGCTGATTATGTCGAACTGGAGTATCCGCTGCAGCTGACACAACGAATCATGTCCACCTACAATATCTCATGGCCAACTGCAATTCCGAGGCGCGCGCAGGGTACAGTTACAGACTTTGACCTGGTGCTGGATACGAAATGGCAACTGGAAATGGTTAAAGGTCAGCTTGAAAACGGTCGTTTCTGGGGCTGGGATAAAGGGCCGGATATTGAGGGTATCAATGCCCTGATAGATATCGACGCCGGCGCCGGTGATGTCAGTTTTGGTGGGTCATCGGTCAAGCTTGACTGGTTGAGAGTTTTCCGTCGGCCGGTGATTGTTGCGATGAACGATTGCAATCTGGAAGTCCTTTGGACAGGCAAGACCGACTGGCAATTCGATCTGAATCGCTGCCAGGTTGAGAACGATGATATCAGTGCGTTTGGCAGGTTGCGTATGGCTTCCAGTGAAGGTAAACCCGTCGTTGATATTAATGTTGCCCTGGATCGTGGGGACGTCTCACGTTTTGGGGATTATTGGCCTCAAAACATTATGAAGTCGCGAACTTTACGATGGTTACGCACATCGTTGCTTAATGGTCAGGTCTTAAATGGCCGTTACTCCATGGTCGGAGACATGGACGATTTTCCTTTCACTAATCACCGTGGGCGGCTTCAGGCCATCGCACCGGTAAAAAATGCGAGTCTCAAATATGCCGACGGCTGGCCACAGCTCAGGCAGGTGGATGCGACAGCGCTGTTTGAAGGCCCCGGCATGTATGTTGAAGGAAAAGTCGGGAGCGCGATGGGTGCGGTGGTTGATAAAGTGACCGCCCGTATCGACAATTTCAAAAAACCGGTGCTGGATGTCAGCTATCAAACAGCAACGGGATTACCTGATTTGGTCGGGTTTATCAAGCAAACTCCCTTGCTGGATAACCTTGAGCTAGACCCTGAGCAATTTGTGCTGACCGGGGAATCGGAAGTAACCGGCCACTTACATACACGGCTGGGAGATACCTCTGAACCATTGCAGGTCAACGGAACCCTGCTACTAAAAGGCAATCAATTCACCGACCTGAATTCCGGCATCGTGCTGGACGGGATTACCGGAACACTTGACTATAGCCGCGACGGGCTTGAAGCGGTGGATTTGCCCAGCACTTACAGGGGCTTTCCGGTGGCCCTCGACATTTCATCCGATTGGGATGCAGAAGAGGTATTTCGTGCCCGTATTAATGGTAATTTGCCAGTTGAAAAAGTCATTCCTGATGAGTTACTTGAGCTTGAACCATTGTTCGCCAGGGCCAGCGGTAGCAGTCGTTGGGATGTCAACATCAGCGTGGCTTCTGTTGAGGGTAGTGAAGACAAGGATATATGGCTGAATATTTACAGTAGTCTGGAAGGTGTCAGTATCGATTTGCCTGCACCCCTGAAGAAGTCTGCCGATTCCAGCAGACCCTTTCTGGTGCGTTACCCGATCCGCGCAGAGCAGCATGTGGTCACTGCAGATTTCCTGAGTCAGCTACAGCTTAAAATGGAGTTGTCAAAAGATGACTCGCGCCCGATTCGTGCCGCCGTTCAATTGGGTGGAGAGGTCGAAGCACTTCCGGGCGAGGGGCTGTTTGTTGTAAATGGTGCTACTTCAGAATTTGATCTTGATGGCTGGGTGGATCTGGCCGTAGACCGTTTTGCTGAAACGGAAGAGAACGATGGTCTCACCATAAAAACTGCCAATGTAGATGCCGATGAGGTAAGGATATTTGATCGCTTGTTCGATAATGTTCAGCTCAATATGTCTTACAACGATGGCATCATTACCGGAGATTTTGACGCGCAGGATATATACGGTAGCGTTCATTATTACAAGAATGAAGAGGGCGCCCACAGTATGTCGGGTGAATTTGAACGTCTGATCGTACCGGATGCGCTTGCTGAGGGATTGATGATGGAGTCAGATCCCGCCGAACTGCCGGAAATGCATTTTTACAGCAAGGAATTCAGTTACCTCGGGGTTGATTTGGGCGAAACACGTATCGAGGGTTATCCTGTCAAAAATGGCTTCCATATAGAGTCCATTGAGGCGCAATCACCGCGTTTTAATTTCAGTGCGCGTGGCGACTGGTTCAGGGTCGAAAACGGCGAACGCTCAGATTTCGATATACGTATTACCTCGGAAAGCCTGGGCACGGTTTTGGAGGCCATGGATATCTCATCAGCGATGCGGGGCGGGCAGACACTGGTCCATTTTGATGCCTGGTGGGAGGGCCCGCCAGCCGCTTTTGCACTTGAACGACTGAACGGTGAGATGGATATCAGTGTGGTCCAGGGAAACATCTTGACTGCGGACCCAGGTGCCGGGCGTATGTTGGGCTTACTTAGCCTGACTGAATTACCACGGCGTTTGGCCATGGATTTCCGTGATGTATTTGACGATGGCTTCAGTTTTGACGAGGCTAAAGGCACGATGCGACTTGAAAATGGCACAAGTTACACCGATGACATGTTATTGAGCTCGACAGTGGCAGACATAACTATTGTCGGTAGTGCCGACCTGGTTGCACAGACATTTGATTACGAGTTTGTGGTTCGACCGGGTGTCAGTAAAACCTTGCCGGTTATAGGTGCTATTGCAGGCGGTCCGGTTGGCGCCGCTGCGGGCCTCGCTTTACAGGCCATACTGCGTGACGCACTGGGTGAAGCAGCAGAAGCGAGGTACACCATTGGTGGCACCTGGGAAGATCCGCTGGTAGAACCGGTAGAAAAATTGCCAAACACAAGCATTAAAGAAAGCCCCGGTTCAAGTGAGCCAGTGCTTGAACAGCCTGAAATAATAAAAGCCGGAACGACCGGTCAACCAACAACAAATGAGAATACCAATGACTGATGCATTAAAACTGGCAGAGCAACAACTGCTTGCCCCGGGCGGTCTTAGCCACACAGACTTGGAAAAGGTTTTGCATCATTTGATGGGGCCTGCGGTGGATTCCGGGGATTTATATTTTCAAAATACCTGCCATGAAGCCTGGTCACTGGAAGATGGACTGGTCAGAAGCGCCACCCATGCGGTGGAGCAGGGTGTTGGTATCCGCGCAATCAGCGGAGAGAAAACCGGTTTTGCCTACGCCGACGAAATCATCATGCCATCCTTGATGCAGGCATCGACGGCTGCACGTGCGATCGCCCGGCAAGGATCACAAGGTACGGTTCAGGCCTGGCGCCGGCAGGATCAGCAGGCATTGTATTTGCCGGATGATCCCATGACCGCGCTCAGCGCGGACCAGAAAGTTGACCTGTTGCGCCAGATTGATACTTATGCCCGTTCATTGGACCCCAAGGTAAAACAGGTGATGGTGAGTCTTGCAGCGACCCATGAGACCATATTGGTAGCATCCACGGACGGGTCAATGGCTGCCGATGTGCGTCCACTTGTCAGGTTAAGTGTTTCTGTAATCGCAGAACATAACGGTCGTCGTGAGCAAGGCGGTGACGGAGGCGGCGGGCGTTTTGACTATCTTGAACTGACTAAGGACAAGGCCTGGCAGCACTTTGCAAATGAAGCGGTCAGGCAGGCACTGGTAAACCTGGAAGCAGATGCGGCACCTGCCGGTACCATGACGGTGGTCCTGGGTCCGGGCTGGCCAGGTGTATTGCTACACGAAGCTGTTGGTCACGGGTTGGAAGGTGATTTCAATCGTAAAGGCACATCGGCATTCAGTGGCCGGATCGGTGAAAAAGTAGCTGCTGAAGGTGTCACCATCGTTGATGATGGAACACTGCCTGAGCGACGTGGATCATTAACTGTCGATGATGAGGGCACGGCTACAGAGCAAACGGTTCTGATCGAAAACGGAGTGCTCAAAGCTTATATGCAGGACAAGCTAAATGCCCGTTTGATGGGTATGAAGCCAACCGGCAATGGCCGGAGGGAATCATTTGCTCACCTGCCAATGCCCAGGATGACCAATACTTTCATGTTGCCGGGCAAGAGCGATCCACAGGAAATCATCAGTTCGGTTGAAAAAGGTTTGTATGCGGTCAATTTCGCCGGTGGCCAGGTTGACATCACATCAGGCAAATTCGTGTTTTCAGCCTCCGAAGCCTATCTGATCGAAAACGGAAAAATTACACGACCGGTCCGTGGTGCCACATTGATTGGCAACGGACCTGAAGTCATGACCCAGGTCAGTATGGTGGGCAACGATTTGAAACTGGATGCCGGTGTGGGTGTATGCGGCAAGGATGGACAGAGTGTACCGGTGGGTGTTGGTCAGCCAACCTTGAGAATAGACTCGTTGACGGTTGGTGGTACACAAACTTGAGTACAAGTCCGAATATTGGCACCGGGATGACGGTGCCAGTTAATAACAGCGGTGTAGGGTGCGTAACTTGTTACGCACGTGTTCGGTTATTGTTCCACGTGCGTAACAAATTACGCACCCTACGGGACGTTATTCCGATACTGTTTTATAACGGTGGTAACGGATTTTCACCGTCCATTTCACGTAAAAGCTTGAACAACTTGCGTGATGCCGATGGTGCTTTGTCCAGCTGGAGTTCTTTTTTTGCATTACGGATTAACTGGCGCAGGGTTTGTGCGTTTGCAGCAGGGGTTTGTTCGAGTAGTTCGGACAGGTCTTTATCATCACCTTCAATCAGGCGGTCTCGCCAGGTCTCGACATGATGAAAACGCGCGTTCATCTGCCGGTTTTTCTGGTCAACATTGTAAACAGCGTCGAGCAGTTCCTCGTTGTCACGTTTACGAAGCATTTTTCCGACCGTCATAAGTTGCCTCTTTCTGGCACCATGCGCGCGGATATTACGGGCGAATTCCACTTCATCCCTCAGATCCTCATCCATCGGCAGTTTATTGAGTCTGGATTCAGGCATCGAAACCAGCTTTTTGGCCAGATCCAGCAGTTCGTGAGCTTCACGTTTGCGTTGGCTTTTACTGATTTCAAGCGTGTCATTTTCGGTGCTGGATTCGTTCATGCCGTTTTTTTACCCAAGAAAGTTGATTACCCAATCGTCACATTATATAGGACACTTCACTAATGATTGATTCCAGTATGGTAGCCCAGGCTGTTCCTGATCGCGATCGGGATTTATCCGCTTTGGCCGACAATGCGCAGGCAGCCATAGATTTTGCGAAAAGTCTGGGTGCTGACAGTTCCGAAGTGTCTGCGAGTATTCACTATGGGCTGGATGTCAATGTTCGCATGGGTGAGGTTGAGACCCTTGAGCATTCGCGTGATAGCGGTTTTGCTGTCAGTGTTTATCTTGGCAAGAGTAAAGGTCATGCTTCCTCGGGTGATTTGCGTCCGGATTCTATCCGTACCTGTGTGGGAAAAGCCATTGACATCGCCCGCTTTACGCAGGCGGACAAGTGCAATGGACTGGCCCCCGAAGACAGGTTGGCGGAGCATTTTCCTGATCTCGATTTGTGGCATCCGCAACCCTTGAATGCAGAACTGACATCTGAACGGGCACTGGCCTGTGAGGCCGCAGGTCTCGAAAACACCGAAATTTCTAATTCGGATGGTGCCTCGGCTTCAAGCAGTTTCGGCCTGAATGTTTACGCCAATTCCAACGGTTTTGTTGGTCGCAGAGATGGCACCCGTTACGGACAAAGTTGTGTGCTGATTGCCGGTGAGGGTGATGCCATGCAACGCGACTATTGGTACGATTCGAAGCGAGCGTATTCCGATCTTGAAAGTGTAGAAGATACCGGTCATGAGGCTGCGCGCCGAACGGTTAAACGGCTCGGGGCCCGCAAAATACAAACCTGTGAGGTGCCCATACTTTTCTCTCCGGAGGTGGCACGCGGATTGGTTGGTCATTTGCTGGCTGGGATATCAGGTGGCGCGCTCTATCGCCAGGCATCTTTCCTGCAGGACTCTGTTGGTCAGGCTTTGTTTCCTGAATGGATGAATATGTCGGAAAGACCCTATATTCAGCGTGGCCCGGCGAGCACGGCATTTGATGCCGAGGGTGTGGCTACCAGCGACCGTGAGTTAATACACAATGGTGTGCTGACGGGTTATGTCCTGGCCAGTTATTCTGCTCGCAGGTTGGGGTTGGAATCAACAGGCAACGCCGGCGGTGTGCACAACCTGATCGTACAACCCGGCCAGTTTTCAGCAAAAGAACTGATGCAACAAATGGGAACCGGTTTGTTGGTTACCGAAGTCATGGGGCAGGGGGTCAGTATCGTGACCGGTGACTATTCCCGTGGTGCGGGTGGTTTCTGGATTGAGAATGGCGAAATTCAATTCCCGGTTGATGAAGTTACCATCGCAGGCAACCTGAAAGATATGTTCATGGCCATTGAGGCAGTTGGAACCGATGCCGACGTCCGCTCAAGTGTTCAAGCCGGTTCAATTCTGATGGGACGCATGACGGTGGCGGGTTCGTAGGTCTCCAATGTTTCGTAATATCCGCATAGCGATACTGCTAACCATTCTGGTTATTGTTGCTGGCAACCAATGGTTGACCGGGAATCGGCTCGCCAGTTGGGAAAAACCTCTTTGGATAACCATTTATCCTGTCCTGGCTGATTTCGAGGCCAATACCCAACGTTATGCGGAAAACCTCCAGGTCAATTCATTCCAGGACATAGGGGTTTTTATCAGGCAACAGGCATCACGCTATGGCCGTGAGCTTGAAACACCGGTTTTTTTTCAGGTGGCCCGGCCATTAACAGTATTGCCACCGGCTTTACCTGCCGAAGATTCTGGTCCGGGCGTCATGTTGTGGAGTTTGAAAATGCGTTGGTGGGCATGGAGAAACACCGGACAGGATGGGCTCGCACCCGATGATGTCAGGATGTTCGTGCTTTATCAGAAAGGCAAATCCGACGGTCTTCTGGAACGCTCGGTTGGTATCAAGAATGGCAGTTATGGTGTAGTGAATGCCATCGCATCACGACAAATGGCAGCACGGAATCGCATTGTCATCACCCATGAACTGATGCATGTTCTGGGTGCCAGTGACAAGTATGACCCCTTTAATGGTCAACCCGCTGCGCCGGAGGGCCTTGCGAACCCCAAACAATCCCCGCTGTTTCCGCAGAACCGGGCAGAGATCATGGCGGGGCGAATTGCCGTTTCGGCAAATAACTGGCGACGTCCGCCCAGTTTGAAACATTGTGTGGTTGGTGGAGTGACAGCCGGTGAGATCGGTTGGTCAAAAGAACCATAGGGTGGACTTTTATGTCTACTGATCGGCTAATCGGTTACCCGATAATTTTTAGCCGTTCTCTTGCTTAAGAGTGAACTAAGCCAGGGCAAATAACGATAGATAAATACAATAACTTTGTATTGTCGGCCTGGAACAACCACCGTTTTTACCTTTTGTTTGGATAAAGCCCGGATGGCGTCGGATACTACATCCTTGGCATCCAACCATAGAAATGACGGAAGCTGACTGATCATTTCACGGGTGCCGTTTACATCGTGGAATTCGCTGTAGGTGAAGCCTGGACAAAGCGCACAGACTTTTACGCCGCATTCTTCATTTTCCAAGGCAAGCGACTGACTGAACTTGATCAGGAAGGATTTGCTCGCACCGTACAATGTATGACCTGCATCTGGCGAAACCAGCCCTGCAACCGAAGCCACGTTGACAATGAAGCCACGTCCACGTTCCCGCATAGCCGGTAGCAGGCGCCAGGTCAGTTCGCACACGGTGGTCATCATTACCTGGATAAAATCTGCATGTTCCCGCCAGCCAGGTACATGGAAGCTTCCGGGCATGCCATAACCTGCATTGTTGATCAGGTACTCAATGGTGATGTTGTCTTTCTCAAGACGATTGAAAATTACCTCGCAAGCGTCTTTTTGGGACAGGTCAGCGGTAATAATGATGCTCTGAGTATCGAAAGATTGCCGTAATTCATCCGCGACGGCCTGCAATCTATCTGCACGTCTTGCCACCAATACCAGTTGATAACCCTGAGTTGCAAGTTGCCGGCAGAACTCAGCACCTATTCCGGCAGATGCGCCGGTAACCAAAGCCCAGGGTTTCTGAGTGCCGCTGTCCGTGTTTTCCTGATTCATTCTATTGACCTGTATCATATGAATTATCGACCATGCTACTACACTTTAAGCAGGGTGAATGATGATGTCTGCCGTATGATATGCGTTGCAGCTGTGATTGAAAACAGAACACGGAGGAATGGGTTATGACGCGTCTTGTATTAGGTGTTTTACTCTGGAGTTTGGTCCACATGCTTCCCGGGCTGACAAAAGATCTCAAAAAGAATATGGTCGGCCGTATTGGTGAGTATCCTTACAAAGGTGTATTTCTCCTGTTCATGCTGCTATCCATTTATCTGATCATTTCGGGCTGGACATCCATGACCCCCGTTGAGCCCGAAGTCCTCGCCGCGTTATATACAGTGCCGGAATGGGGCGGACATGCAGCAGCCGTGCTGGTGCTGATTGGCTTTATCCTGTTCCTGGCGCCGTACCCACCCAATAATTTCAAACGCATGCTACGCCACCCCCAGTTGAT
>CBDTVF010000040.1:0-12298 GCA_965363775.1 uncultured Gammaproteobacteria bacterium | reverse complement strand
CCGACAAAATGCCCAGGTGCCGCACTGGCGGCTGGCCCTGTGCGATCGTGACCTGCAAGGCGTAAACATAATCACCAATGACCAGGTCGGTATCAAAACCGACACCCCAGGCATCCAGCAGTGAACCCAGGGTAGAACTGCCGCCCGCATTCATCCTCGCCATGGGGTCATTGGGATCACCACCCAGGTCGGCCTCTGCCATCGGGTCTATAAATACCAAAGCCTTTCCACCACTCAGAACGTATTGGTCTATCTGATACAACATGTTTTCGCTCAAACCTTTTGGATGTACCAGTACCAGTAACTCCAGGTCATCGGGCAGAGCATCTGCATCGATCGATATATCCTCCAGTTCAAATAGTTGGCTGAACTGCTGATAGATAACCCAGGCCTCACGCATGCTTTGTGTCGCCGGATCAAACCCCGGTTTCATATTCAGTGCGGATATCAGGCCAACTTTTCTGTGTGTTGGGTGTGACAGGGAAGAGACTATCTTGGCAAGATCATATTCCAGAAACTTCTCCTTTTCGGGTTGCAGAAAAGGCATGACCTGGAGACCATCAAGCGAATTAGTACCCACCAGGCCAAAATAAAGCATGTCCCCGGCCGTACCCACCGGAACACCCTGCAGACCATACTGTGCGGCCTGGTCTTCCTCTGGTGAGAAAGGTACCGGGTTCACATGATGCAGTAGCAATTTTCCACCACTGTAATTTGCGAACTCTTCCAACATTTCGCCGGCCCAGCGCGCATAGCTTCGGAACTGGGGTAACTCACGGCTGACATCTTCAGAAAAGTAGAGGTAGAGATTGACCGGTTCATCCATGTTTTTGAGGATATTCCGGGTACCATCACTGAGCGTGTACAGCTTATTTTCGGTCAGGTCAAAACGCATACCTTTCAGAAAAGCGGATGACAGTATGGTCAAGGTCACAAACAGGATGACCAGCAGAACTAAAATGCCTGCTGAAAAAATGGAGCGATTCGTTTTTTCCATCAGTCGGCCTTTTTCATATCAAGTATCAATACATTGGCAAGTAGCCAGAAACCAATCACCAGCACAAAATAAACAAGATCACGTAAATCGATGACGCCTTTTGAAATATCTGCAAAGTGCTTCAGGAAGCTAAGACTGGCAATGCCATCAAGGAATATTTGCGGTGCCCATCCGGTGAACAGATTCATCACCATAGGCAACCCACTCAACAAAAACAGAAAACACACGACGATACTGAGAATGAACGCAACCACCTGGTTTCGGGTCAGTGCTGACATACACGAGCCAATCGCCAGGAACCCGCCAGCCATCAGCCAGCTGCCGAGATATGCAGCCAGTATGACGCCATTGTCTGGTGCACCGAGGTAATTCACGGTAATCCACATCGGCAATGTCAATACCAGTGCCAGCCCGATAAAAAACCAGGCTGCCAAAAACTTACCCATTACTGCCTGGTAGGTCGTCAGCGGCAGTGTAAATAGCAGTTCGATGGTTCCCGAACGCCGCTCTTCAGCCCACAAACGCATGGAAATCGCCGGTACGAGGAATAGATAGAGCCATGGGTGGAATCGAAAAAACGGATCAAGGTCCGCGAACCCTCGTTCATAGAAATTGCCCAGGTAAAAAGCAAATATGCCGGTCATCACCAGGAATATAATCAGAAAAACGTAGGCAACCGGCGTAGCAAAATAACCGGTCAATTCCCTGCGCATTATATTGATCGTGCCATTCATACCGAGCCCTCCCCGCGAGTGATGCTGTGGAAAACCTCATCAAGTCGTCCGGCTTCGAGTCGCAATGCGGAAACCTGCCACTGATTTTCACTCACGGCAGAGGTTACCGCCTCGAACAACCCGCCTTCTCCACTCGGGAACAGGGTCAATTCACCTTCCCTGAGTTCCGCCCTGGCGACCTGTGGTAACTCACTCAGGGAACTGGCCACTTTCTCTGCCGATTCCACCACCAGTGTGACAGCATTGTGATAACGCGAACGTCCGATCAACCCTTGTGGGCTGTCATCCGCCAATAACTTGCCGTTGGCGATGATCATCACGCGATTGCAGAGTGCGGCAACTTCCTCCAGGATATGCGTCGAAATTATAATAATTTTATCCTTCGCCATTGCCCTGATCAGGCGGCGGACTTCACGCTTCTGGTTGGGGTCCAGGCCATCTGTTGGCTCATCCAGTATCAGTATTTGCGGATCATGAATGATCGCCTGTGCCAGTCCTACACGACGCTTGAAACCTTTCGACAGGGTTTCGATCGGCTGGTGTTTTACTTCGCTCAGATTCAGCTTTTCTATCACTTTTTCTGTACTACTTGCTATGTCACGCTTATCAATCAGCCTGGCACGGGCCACAAACAGCATAAACTGCAGTACCGTCATTTCACCGTAGCTCGGCGCACCTTCGGGCAAATATCCTATATTCTTGCGTGCTGCCACCGAACTATCCACTACATCGACACCATTGATCAATGCGGTTCCCGATGTCGGCGTGAGAAAACCCGTTAACATTTTCATGGTGGTGGATTTACCGGCCCCATTGGGACCCAGGAAGCCCAGCACCTGCCCGTCCTCAACTGTAAAACTCAAATCATCAACAGCTTTAAAAGAGCCGTAAGATTTACTCAACGATTTAGCTTCGATCATGGATTTATCCAATTATTGCCTGTATTGTTATCCGTTTTTAATGGCGGTATTCTTTAATTGTGAATCTCATCGAACTTGACCATTTACCTGCTGGACTATTGGAGCGTCCGGCATCAGCATTACATAGTGCACTCAATGGCCCTACATTGATTCACCTGCAAGGTAAAAACCCACAACCCCTGTTCGTTACCGTTTTACAACATGGCAATGAAGTCACCGGCTGGGAAGCTATCCGGCGCCTGTTAAAAAGCCATTATGAGTATGATCAGCTACCCCGTTCGTTATCCATTCTGATTGGCAATACACATGCTGCAAAATATCGCCTGCGCCGCCTTGACGACCAACTCGATTACAACCGTTGCTGGCCGGGTGGCAGTCATGATGACAGCGATATCGGAAAAATGTTCCAGCAGGTTACCGAGCGTATGCGTTCGCTTTCGCCGATAGCCGCCATCGATTTTCATAACAATACCGGTCTGAATCCTCATTATGCAGCCATAAACCGCATCCGTCCCGAATTTTTACATCTGGCCTCTTATTTTTCTTCCAAGGTGGTTTATTTCAAAATGCCCCGGGGAGCACAATCGCTGGCACTCTCCAAATTCTTTCCATCCACGACACTGGAATGCGGCCAGGCCGGTGATGTGCACGGCACCGACCATTGCATCGGATTTCTGGAAACCTGTATGCACCTGAACGAAATTCCGACCACACTACTGGATGCGGATGATGTGCATTTATTTCACATGGTTGCCACGGTTCGTGTTCATGATGATGTACTGTTTGGCTTTGGCCACGTACCCACCGAGATTGCATTCAGAGAAAATCTGGATGTTTTGAACTTCCAGGAGCTGCCTAAAGGGATCTCCCTCGGTGATGTGAACGGCGGTCCTGAATGGCCATTATTGGCAACAGATATCGATGGTACCGACGTCACAAGGAAGTATTTCAGGTTTGACCGTCGCCAAATTGAAACCAACTGTGAAATCATGCCGTCCATGCTGACCCTGGATCGCAGGGTCATACAGCAGGACTGCCTCTGTTACCTGATGGAACGTATTCATTTCGAAGACCACATCGAGGTCACTGATCATGACCCATTGCCCGAAGGCATACGTCGTAGTGACCGACCCGGAAGACCTGATCTATGACTTTTCTCACTGTTCGTAGCGTCGTGCATTGTTTATATTAGTTACAGGTCAATGGAGGAAAAACAATGAGCATGTGGACAGCAATCGCCCTGATAGTGGTAGCCAGCATTGTAGCCGGAATCTTTCAGGACAAAGATAAGAAACAAAGCAGTGCAAAAATTGAAAAAGAGCTCAAGGTAGTTCATACCAGGCTGGATGACCTGGAAAATGATTTACGTGAGCGCGTGGAAACATTGGAACGCATTGTTACCAGCCCTAAAGAAGACTTAAAACGCCAGTTCGATCATCTCGACAAGGCGTCATAAAAACTGTCGTTTTTTATCTGTAGGGTGGGTAACTTGTTACCCACGGGTATAAATCCAAACCGACTTGTAAATCGTGGGTAACAAGTTACCCACCCTACGTCCACCCTCAAATACGCGATGAACCTTTCTTGAGCGCAGTGTCAATATTATAATTTAGAGTAGACATACACTATAGCAGCCCCAACTCGAAGGCTTTGAGCACGGCACGGGTACGATCCCGCACACCCATTTTCGAAAGAATATTGGAGACGTGATTTTTAACCGTGCCTTCGGCAACACCCAGTGAGTTTGCTATTTCCTTGTTGCTGTAACCACCTGCCATCAGCCTGAGAATCTCGGTTTCGCGTTCTGTCAACGGGTCCGGCCTGTCCAGGCTGGAAAATTCGGTGTGTAAATTTTCCAAACCTTTCAGCAGACGTTCTGTAACGGCCGGCTTGACCATTGATCCACCCTGGGACACCGTTCGAATCGCACCAACCAGTTCCTCCAGACTGACATCCTTTAGCAGAAAGCCTTTTGCCCCGGCCTTGATACCGGCCAGCACCATCTCGTCATCATCAAATGTCGTCAAAATAATGGTCGGTGGCAGGGTACCGTCGGCTGACAGTTGCTGCAGGACATCAAGACCGTTTTTACCCGGCATACGCATGTCCAGCAAAACCACGTCAGGACCGATTTCCGGGACCGTTTGAATGGCCTCGATTCCGTCTGAGGCCTCGGCGATGACTTCAATTTCCTCGGACAGTTCCAGCAGGCTGCGAACACCTTTACGCACCAGATTCTGATCGTCTACAAGCATCACTCTTATCACTTTCAGTACTCCTTCAAGATGATTTTCCAACTATCAAAACTTAGTTGGCAGCCAGGCATGCAGCGCGAACCCCGCGCCTGGCTCTGATTCAATTTCAAGCTTACCACCCAATTGCTTAAGTCGCTCGGCCATTCCCATCAGACCGTTTCCAACGGCAACCTTATCAGCGCCGACACCATCATCACGTGCGCTCATGGCAAGTCCGTCACGGGTCATCGACAAACGAATCCACAAATTACCTGCCTGTGCATGACGCACACTGTTGGTAATCATCTCCTGCACGCAGCGTAGCAGAACCTGCGCCCGTTGTGGTTCAGTCATGACATCCTGTGAAGGCAAATCGAGATGTATCCGTGGTTTGGGAACACCTTCAATCAGTGTGTGGAGCGCATCGGCCAGGTTGACCATGTCATCCTGACGCATATCACTGACGACCTCACGTACATCAGCCAATAGCAGCCTGGCCAGGGAATGTGCCTGTTGTACGTGCTCCAGCACTTTGCCATCCACGAGGTGTGTCACTACTTCGAGATTCAGTGTCAGAGCGGTCAGATGATGACCAACCAGATCATGCAGTTCACGGGCAATACGCACACGTTCTGCAATGCGGGTGTTTTCGGCCAGCAGTGACTGGGTGGCACGCAACTCCGAGTTAACCCGGCGCAATTCGTCACGGGCAGCATTCTGACGCAAAACGACAACCGAACTCATGAATGCAAAGAGGGATATGCCGAGAAAGAAACCGGCATTGGTCGAAACCTCACTCAGACTTATCTCCGGAATCTGGCTTACGGTGACCGCGAGCAGTACATTTTGCGCAATCAGCCAGGCAACCGCAGGAACTATCGTCAGCATCCAGGGTAACAAAATTGAAACGATTAACAGCAGTATCCCGCCCAGGGAAGATTGGGAGACAATGCTGATTCCCAATGCACTTCCGGTTAACAGGGAAAGGTACAACATGCGGGAACTGATGGTGGTGCGTTCCGGCAGGTAGCGCGTCAGGTTCCAGTACAACAAACCGAACAAACCGTGCAACATGACCCAGGCAATGTACAATTCCAGTGGCAATGGTTGAGGGTAGATAACCCGTATCAATAACAACGGGATGCCAGCGCAAAACCATAAAAACATACCCGCGTAACGGAACAATTCTATCGGTCGGTGTTTGCCCTGAAGTATGTCCATGCACAATTCCAGATAATTCGCCTACGCATCATAACGCAGGCAGGTTATATTCCCATGTTCTGATAGTCATATTTATAAAGAAAACCAATGAACGAAACGATTTTACAATCTCAACAAAAGCATGACGAGGCTAAAGACGTGGTGAGATTGGCCGATGTTGAGCGGGTATCGGTTTCAAGCCTGCTTTCACGATACGGCTTGTCACTGAAGGTCATCGCGAAAGACCACGAAATACCCGGTAGTTACTGGGGTGACGAAGAGGCCGGCCTCATCGGCGATGAATTACTGGTGAGAACCGATACACCACTGCATTCCGTACTGCATGAGACCTGTCACTATATATGTATGGATAAATCCCGGCGAGAGGGTGTGCATACCGATGCCGGTGGTGATTATGACGAGGAGAATGCTGTTTGTTACCTGCAGATACTTTTAAGTGCTCATATTGAACATTTTGGCCGCTTGCGGATGTTCAGGGATATGGATCGTTGGGGATATACTTTCAGACTTGGCTCTGCAAGGGCGTGGTTTGAAGAAGATGCTGATGAAGCACGTGTTTACCTTTTGAACCTGAGTCTAATCAACCAGCAGGGTCAACCCAGCTTCAGGTTACTGGAGTTTTAACCAATCTGAAAGGTTTTCATCGCCCGTGGATTTAAAGTACCCTGATCTGCGTGACTAAAAAACAAACAGAGAAGACTTTGACCAGGCAGAAAGTTCCGGCATGGGCATCAAGCCTGAATCGCTTTACAAATTACGCGGTCAATGACTTTGGTGGCGGCCCCCGGCCGTGGAAATTTTCCTGGGTAATCAACTTTCAGAAATGCGGCACCTTCTTTTTCCTTGGCTTCCTGATGTGGTACTACCAGAATTTCTCCATCACGGCGTGGATATATCTCGCCATGCAGGGAAGTTATGGGATTATCTGGTTCATCAAGGATGTTTCCTTTCCGGACCCTTCATGGCAAAAAAGAATCACCATCGGGGGCGGCATCAATGCATTTCTCGCCGTGTTGGGCTGGTACTGGGTATTCGGCTGGTTATTGATTTCCGGAGTGTCTGTGCCGGATTACCCCCTGCCTGACGGTGCCTGGTATGCCCTGTGTATCAGCATGTGCATGATTGGCAGTGTCATCATGATTGCAGCGGATGCACAGAAGTTTTTCACCCTGAAATACCGGTCCGGCTTGATTGACAACGGTATGCATCGCTACATCCGGCACCCCAACTACCTGGGCGAAATGCTAATTTACGCCAGTTTTGCATTGATGGTCTGGCACTGGCTGCCTGTTTTGGTGCTGACCTGGGTCTGGATTGGTCTGTTTGCCGTCAACATGATGATGAAAGAAGCCAGTCTTTCACGTTATCCGGAGTGGGAAGAATACAAAAAACGTAGTAAATGGTTGCTGCCAGGCATCTTGTAGGGTGCGTAACACGATACTGAACCAACAATTTTTCAGTAAAGAGACCTGAGCAGGTCTATCCACTCCGGTTTCCATTTGAGCACTGCCACTGCGGCAGCCGAGGCGGCCACGATGCTCCAGGCCAATACCCTTGGCCAGCGACGGGTTGATTGTTTAACCACATCGGCGGTCAGAATCCGCTCGGGCCTCAGACCTGGCGCCTGTAACATCATTCGGCATGTGCCAATGCGTATCTCATCACCGGAGCCCAGTTGGGATTCAATCACACGCTCACCATTGAGCAATGTACCAGCCTCAGAACCCAGATCTTTCAGCAGCAATAACTTGTCACCGGTCTGACATATTTCCGCATGCTGCGGGGATACACCGGCTTCATCCAGTTGCACATCACAGTCTGATGATGATCCCAGCACGATCGATTCGTCGAACGGAAAAGACCGGTTGATCACGCTGCCTGAAGTACCTTTCAGCTTGTAAAGACTCATCTTTGTAGTTTATTCCTGTTCCTTAACAGACATTTGTTTCGCGCGAACTGTAACGAGTATCTCCCTTAGGGCCGTGGTGGCGTAGGTTCCGGGTGGCAATACAAAGGCCAGCTTCATGTCGTTGCCATCAAAGCCCCACTCCAACTCGGCAGGGTACAAACGCAATGCCCTGCGACTGGCCTGTACACGCTGGGAGCTCAAGACTCCTGTCAAATCCGGCCATTGCTGCAGCACCGCATGCTCCAGGTCCGCAGCATCCCCTGTTGGCTGTGTACCCTTCTCACCCGGCATCGGTCCCGTAGGATGTATATCAAGGCGTCTGCAGCGATCTTCAATGTCAGTATCGGTCATTTCGCACGGAAAGATGGACTGGGTACCATCAAGCATGGCCAGTTCGCCATCTATCATCTTATTCCAGGTTCCCTTACGCACCCGCTCTGCCAACACCTGGTTGAACAGGAAACTGCGTATGGCGGACAGATAAATGCTCTTCTTGTTGCGTTGAAGCCGCACCTGTTTACTCAGCAAACGGTAAGCTTTCACCACATTTTGTCCCTGGTAACCAAATCGTTGTGGTCCGAAGTAATTGGGTACACCGGTGGTACGGATTTTCTCCAGACGCTGCCCTGTTTCTGTAACGTCGCCTTTGAATTCACGAATCTTCAGGCGAAAGCGGTTGCCATTCAGCGTGCCCCGCTTGAGCTTGCGTGTATGTAGCCTGCTTTCAAGTACGAGCACACCTTCAATTTCGGCATTTTCAAGCCTTTCCGTTGCTTTCCCGGTTGATGGTACAGAAAACCACTGGCGGGTAATTGCGTGACGGTCCTTAAGACCGGCATAACCGACATCACGGCGAGCGCATCCCGTCACTTTGGCAAATTCGCCCGCAACCCAGTCCGTGTTGGCAGCACATTTTTCCACCCATAACCACAGATGACCTCCTTCACCTTCAGGGTGAATACGTGGGATTTCCTCGACGAAAAAATCTTGCGGGCAACTGCGAATGACGCCCTCAGCGGCAGGCGTGCCAAGAAAATACGGCCACTCGGGAATTTCAAACACTTAACAACTCTTTATCTGCACAATGGCAAGCGCAGTAATACCCTCACCACGACCACAAAAACCCAGGCCTTCCGTGGTCGTAGCCTTGATGGAGATGTCAGTCACATCCAGACCCGTATCT
This sequence comes from uncultured Gammaproteobacteria bacterium, assembly GCA_965363775.1. Taxonomy (GTDB): domain Bacteria; phylum Pseudomonadota; class Gammaproteobacteria; order Xanthomonadales; family SZUA-36; genus SZUA-36. The sequence continues at coordinate 3,100 of CBDTVF010000040.1, read as the reverse complement.
GCAGCGATATTGGCCTGCATCTGTTTTGCATGTGGGGTGATTTTTGGCTGCTCGCATACCAGGGTTATATCTGCATTTGTAACTGCCCAGCCGTCTTGTTTTAACAACAAATCTACCTTGCGGAGTAACTCCCGGCTGTCCGCATCCGCCCATTGGGGATCAGAGGGTGGGAAGTGTCTGCCAATATCGCCAAGCGCCGCCGCACCTAGCATCGCATCACAAAGGGCATGCAGAGCCACGTCACCATCGGAATGGGCCACCAGAGCCCTGTCATGTGGTATCCGCACTCCGCCCAGCATCACGTGATCACCTTCACCGAAGGCGTGCACATCAATACCTTGTCCGATACGCGTTTTCATTTTATGTTCTGAATTAATGGCATTATATTCAGGAAGATTGCTCTTTTCGCTTCAATAATGCTTCAGCTATTGCCAGATCACTCGAGTGGGTAATCTTGATATTCGCAACAGATCCCATCACGAGTTTTGGACCGGCCCCGACAAATTCCATCGCCGATGCCTCGTCCGTAAGTTCCACGCCTTGCCGATGTGCAGCATCGATGGCCTCTGCCAGCGCCCCTACCCGGAATAACTGTGGGGTCTGAGCGGCCCATAGATCCCGTCTGTCCACCGTTCTGGCGATATTCTGTGTTTCACCCGAGCGCTTCAGCGTATCACCTACCGGCATCGCCAGGATTGCTCCATCGGGAGATTGCAAACCCTGCTCAAGCAATATGTCCAGCCTCCGCTGCGACAAACATGGGCGCGCTGCATCATGCACGAGCACCCATTCAACGTCCGGGTGATTTTCGACAATGGAGCGTAAACCATTGCGAACCGATTGCGAACGCGTGGCACCACCTGTAACTGTCTCGACGGCAGCAGCGGTTGGGCCGACTGCAGACTCAAACCATTGGTCATTTTCGGCCAATACAACTGTGATACCGGTGATCATGGGATGAAACTGAAACAGGCTGATGGAATGTGCCAATACAGACTTGCCACGGATCGGCAGGTACTGTTTCAGCACGGCACCACCATATCGTGTGCCCGTGCCGGCAGCGGGAATCAAAGCATGAACCTTTTCTGTGATCATATATCTACCCTCACTGATCCTGCGCTAAAAGGGCTAGCCTTCCCCTTCAGAAAGGCCTGCTTGATGATTATCAGGTGGCGGTGGCACCACCTGATAAAACTGCTCTGCCGGTTTGATCAGACCCAATTCGTTACGCGCCCGTTCTTCTACCGCATCCAGACGCTCACGCAAATCCTCTACTTCGGCCTGCAATTCGGCATTTCGCTGCAGCAGATCATCATTCTGCTGGCGCTGGCTTTCAACCCGTGTTTCAAGACGCGCCACTTCCGTGAAACCACCTTCCCCCAACCACAATTTAAATTGTAGCAATATCAACAGGACAAATAGTATCAGGGTGACTATGCGCATTCTTGATTTATGATCTCAGGTTCTTGAAAGCACCAGGTCCGGCATAACGGGCTTTGCTACCCAGGGCTTCTTCGATACGCAATAACTGGTTGTACTTGGCAACCCGGTCAGAGCGGCACAAGGAGCCCGTCTTGATCTGGGTAGCTGAACTGGCAACGGCCAGATCGGCAATGGTGGTGTCTTCAGTTTCGCCGGACCTGTGAGACACAACAGCAGAGTATCCAGCATCAGCTGCCATATTGATCGCGCCCAGGGTTTCAGTCAATGTTCCTATCTGGTTAAATTTAATCAGGATCGAATTGGCGATATTCTTCTCGATGCCCTCTGAGAAAATCTCTGTGTTGGTAACAAACAGATCATCACCTACCAACTGGCATTTATCTGCCGAAAGCTGTGAATGGATGGCCCAACCATCCCAATCATCTTCCGACAGACCGTCTTCAATACTGATAATCGGATATTGCTGCAACCAGCCATCCAGGTATTCGGCGAACTCGGCCGATGAAAACGAACGATTTTCTGACTCGAAATGATACCGGCCATCACGATAGAACTCGGATGCAGCCGCATCCAGACCCAGGAAAACATCTTTGCCAACGGCGTAACCGGCCATGTCAATGGCTTCAAGTATGGCTTCTATCGCGGCTTCATTGGATGGGAGATCAGGTGCAAAACCACCTTCATCACCAACGGCAGTCGACAGTCCGCGTCCGCCGAGAACACTTTTCAACGCATGAAATACTTCGGTACCACAACGTAAAGCCTCTGAAAAAGAACCTACACCTACCGGTAAAATCATGAATTCCTGTATATCAACACTGTTATCAGCATGTGCGCCACCATTAACAATGTTCATCATGGGAACGGGCAAATCAGTTGCTTCTCCACCGCTCAACCACGACCACAGAGGCACCTTGTGATGGTTGGCCATGGCGTGAGCGTTGGCCAGAGAAACACCCAATAAGGCGTTGGCACCCAGCCTGGATTTGTTATGTGTGCCATCCAGATCAATCAATAACTGGTCAAGTGCTTCCTGATCGCTGGCATCAAACCCGAGCAATTTTGATGAAATCTCACCATTAACATTGGAAACAGCCTGTAAAACACCCTTTCCGCCATAAACGGAAGGGTTCTTGTCACGAAGCTCAATGGCTTCGCGTGCACCCGTGGAGGCACCCGATGGAACAGCTGCCCGACCAAAAGCACCAGAATCGAGTTCGATTTCTGCCTCAAGTGTTGGGTTGCCGCGTGAATCGAGAATCTGGCGGGCGTGTATTGTTTTAATACGTGTCATTTAAAAAACTCTCTCTAGGATTAAAGTTAAAAAAAATCAAATATCATGCTCAAGGAATCCGCCGGCCTTGGTGGCCTCGTCCAGACGCTTGAGCGTTACTAATAAGGTTTCCATGCGATCCAGCGGCCAGGCGTTTGGACCATCACTTTTTGCATTGGCTGGATCCGGATGGGTTTCCATGAACAAGCCGGAAACCCCGACAGCAAGTGCAGCGCGTGCCAGTACTGGAATAAACTCACGTTGACCACCTGACGAATCTCCGTGTCCACCCGGTAACTGTACCGAATGAGTGCCGTCGAACACAACCGGGCAACCGGTATCCCGCATGACAGCCAATGAACGCATATCCGAGACCAGGTTGTT
>CBDTVF010000039.1:0-12306 GCA_965363775.1 uncultured Gammaproteobacteria bacterium | reverse complement strand
AAATACTATACAATACTTGCCATATTCACTGAAAAACCAAATTAAACACCATTTTTCAGAGGCTCGCCAACCGGTCAGATCGGGTCGCGACTAAGACACAATAAACATTTTGTATAAGTTTTATTTTTTGTCACTATTAATTGGAGAATATCATGACATTTCAAAAACCACCCTTGAATATCCGTAAATTTGCTCAACTCGCCGTACTGGCTGCAGCCGTTGGACTATTTGCTATTACCGCAACAGCCGGTCAATACAAGAAGAAGGCCGGCATGGACATCGTTGAAACCGCAGCAAGCAATGGTGTTATTCACGTCATCGACGAAGTCATTTTGCCGAACTGATTCCTGACATCTGGCAGATCCACCGTATACCTGGTGGGGATAGACTCAATCGCCGGCCTTTGTGCCGGCGATTACCAATTGAATGGTCTGTCTTTGATGACTTTCGCCCACACTTTCAATAAGCTGTTGCCCATCCATGGCTATGCAGCCCTTTTTGACCATTTATAAGGTTTTTTTATGACCCGTACCAACACATCTTTAAGTATTGTTTCATTGCTTACCCTGCTTTACAGCTTGTCGGTCTCGGCGCAGCAACAGCAACGGGGTCCCTGGAGTTATAGCATAGACGGCGGTGGCGCTCATCAAACCGAGGTGGATCTGAAGGATGACACCGGGGCGTTTGCTGTTGACCGCTGGTTCCTGGGTGCAGGTGTTACCTACTCGTGGGATGCCAGAACATCGCTTGGTGCATCTATTGGAGGTGGCAAGACCACCTATGAATTCGATGAACTCACCGGGTTTGGCAGCGGAGAACCATGGGGAACCATTGAAGACTCTCGTATATCGTTCACAGGACGTTTTGGTTTTGGTGATAAGGGCGCGGTTTTTATTATCCCCACGATGCGTATGAATGGGGAAAGAGGTGCCAGCAACAGCGATAGTCGAACCTACGGACTGTTTGGCGCTATCGCATGGCGTCTTAGCGCAGACCTGACCATCGGTCCCGGTATCGGAGTATTCTCAAAACTCGAGGATGGCACGCAGTTCTTTCCGATACTGGCCATCGACTGGAATATCTCTGATCGCTGGAATTTGTCAACAGGCCGTGGTCTGGCCTCCTCTCAGGGTCCCGGTCTGACACTGAGCTACAAGTTGAATGAGGACTGGTCTTTTGGTCTCGCAGGACGGTACGAAGACCTTGAGTTCCGTCTGGATGATGAAGGACCAGCAGCAGGCGGGTTAGGACGTGACCAATCTTTTCCACTCGTGCTGAATGCCACGCTGACTCCCAACAAGAAGTTCAACCTGTCCGTTTTTGCAGGAATGGAATTCGGAGGAAAACTGAAGCTCAAAAACGCGCAGGATATTATCATTGAAGAAAGCAAGTATGATCCTGCACCCATATTTGGTGGCACCTTCGAATTTCGCTTTTGATAGATTTTCGTGAAGGGCGTGGACCCATCCTGGCAACCATAATGGTTGCTTATGAAAAATCCTGACCTCATAGTCATTGGTGCGGGCGCTGCCGGTCTGATGTGCGCCATCACCGCAGCACGGCGTGGACGCCGGGTACTGGTTCTGGAGCGCGCCAACAAGGCCGGCAAGAAAATTCTGATGTCCGGTGGCGGGCGCTGCAATTTCACCAACCTGTATGTGACACCCGATCGTTATATCTCTGCCAATCCACATTTCTGCAAATCTGCCCTGAGTCGCTATACACAATGGGATTTTATTGCCCTGGTTGAAAAGCATGGCATTGAGTATTTTGAGAAAGAAACGGTCAATGGTCTGAGTGGACAGCTATTTTGCCGACAGTCCTCGAAGCTGATCATGGCCATGCTGCTGGAGGAATGCCGTCAGGCAGACGTCCAGATCAAGCTAAATTGTGAGGTTGAAGCAGTAATTCATTCATCGGCAAGCTGGATAAACAGCAGCCAGCCAGCTTCCGTCAAACAAACTTTTTCAGCCACTAAACCACCCGAAAACAGTTTTCATCTCAAAACAAGCCTGGGCAGCTTTACTTCCGAGTCCCTGGTAGTGGCAGCCGGTGGTCTTTCGGTTCCCAGTCTTGGCGGCTCGGGTATTGGTTATGAACTTGCGGCGTGTTTTGGCCTTCGATTGCTACCCAAATCAGCGGGGCTGGTGCCGTTCACGTTTACCGATACCATGCAGGATGTCTGTGACCGCTTATCCGGTGTTTCCGTTGAGTGTGTTTTATTCAATGACCGGCAATCCTTCCGTGAAGACCTGTTGTTTACCCACAGGGGTATCAGTGGCCCGGCAACATTACAGCTCTCGAGCTATTGGCGTCCGGGTGAGTCAATCAACATCTGTCTATTGCCCGATCAGAATGTAATGGAGCTATTGCTCAACTGGAAACACAGAAACCCGAAAACATTGTTACGCACCCATCTGGACCACTTACTGCCACGCAAACTGGTTATCGAGTTGGAGCACTTATGGTGGCCTGAACTGGCAGAAACCGCCCTGGCAGAATGGCCCAATATCTGGCTTGAGGCCGTGGCCCAGAGGCTTGAGAGCTGGTCCCTCAAACCAGCTGGAACCGAGGGATACCGCACGGCTGAAGTGACTATCGGTGGTATTGATACACGTGACCTGTCTTCCAAAACCATGGAATCTGCTACGCCAGGACTGTTTTTTATCGGTGAGATTATGGATGTCACGGGGCATCTCGGCGGATTCAATTTTCAATGGGCCTGGTCCTCAGGTTTTGCCGCTGGCGAAGCTGTTCAGTAGTTTTATGATGCCGGAACAACGAGGTTTTCAACCAATTATCATTCTGGATAACAATGGCAACTTGCATAATAATTCTTGACATAAAGACAAAGTAATTCTTAAATCAGGCTTATTGAAACCGTTCCACTGGTCGGAGATGCCAAGATGGGTGATACAGAACAGTCGCAATTCGAGGATAAAGAACTGGATAACTTGGAAGAACTCGATGACTTTGATGATGAGCTGGATCCTGATGAGGTAGAGGAGGATCCTGTTGCCATCGCCAAGGCATTGGCCGCCAAAAAAAAGTCTGATGAAGAAAAGCACATCAAGGCCAGGCGGGAGATCGAGCGAAGAAATGAACTCAAAGCACTGAGATCAGAACTTGACGAATGGGATGATCTGTTAGACGACGATCTGTAAACCCTTAAGTCAGTCGCTACAGCGGTATATAAATAACCGTGTTCGAAATTAGAATCATGATAAAAATTAACCCGGTGGTCATCGGCCCCAGATAAATCCTGCCTGTCATATTAAAGAAATAGCGGTTGAAGTAAGGCAATACGAACATCATCGGCACCACGGCAAACAACAAATTCACGTATAACCAGCCATCTGTCCAGTAGACAATACCTGTCATCACGAAAGTCAGGTACTGGACAACCACGATCAGCATCAAACCCAGTGAATTGGCAAAACCACCGATCAGCATACTCTTCCATTCGGACTGACCTTCAAAACGCATTGCACCGTTGATACGTAGCGAATTCGACAATAGAAATATGAAGAAGAACGGCACATACATGGCCAGAAGAACCAGCAGCGGAGGCTGAAAAGTACGCACTCCCATGAACAGGAAGCGGTAATCCACGTGCAGGAAGTAGTACACCATGAAAAGGAACAGGAAGAAAAACAGGAACAGGGCAAATGCCAGCACAAAGGTTCTCAACAACTCAGAACGGCTGGTCGCGGCACCCCAAACAGACGGCGTTACAGCGTTTTTCTTTCCGAAAAAACGATAACTCAACCAGAACATCAGGTAGCCGACACTGCCATTGAGCAGTGCCCACAGCATGACGGCATTGTTCATTCGTTGTGGGAAAAACCAGGTCTGCTGACGGGTGGAGGCGGCAACAAACAGTTTTTGTGATAACTCCGCCATGGGGATATAGGTGAAACAGGCAATCAAGGCCCCGATCACGAACATACTCCAGAACAGAACTTTTCCCCTGCCATATGGCTTGGGCAATGCCGGTGGAAGCGGGTGAATCAGGGGTTTGAACCAGGGAATTTCCAGCAGCAGCCTGCCCATTGGTATCACGGCCACCAAGGCGGCAATCAACGAAACCAGACCGAGCAACTCTTTCCAATACCAAACCTGGTCGTCGTTTGAAAGACCGCTATCGATATCAAATACCCGCTCGAAATACTCAATCTGGTTGGCTGTCGCTTCAACAATATAGGGCTGAAAGGGGTGCAGGATTCGTTCGTTGTGCACGACTCGCAGGGTTCTGTCCTGCTTGTCCCCGTAATAGCGACCAAGCTCAACTTCCTCAATGCTTTCTCCATGGAACCTGATACCTGAGTTCACCGCACGTATCGCTTCAGGTGCATAGCGCATATCACCATTTTTCAGCTCGTTGCGATAGGCGCCCTCATCGTAAAACGCGTAACTCACGCCCACGTTTGAGCGCACATCCTTCAGCACATCATCCCTCAGGGTGAGTACGTAGCCCGATACGAACACGGAATGCAGTTTGCTCGGTTGACCGGTTTCGATCGCCTGTTTTCCGAAGTAATTGGCACCACGAATAGCCGCGTTGCCACCAGCGGAGTGACCCGTTGCACCGATCCGGGTCTTGTCGATGTAATTCAGGTTCGGGGTTCCTGCCGCATAGTCGACCACGGCAAACATACCGTAACCCTCGGTAGTTGCGGCGATTCGACTCATCGAGGCACTGGAGAAACCTTGCGCGTAAGGGTCGATCAGGATCGCAACGATACCCCGGCGGGAGAGCTCAATAGCAACGTTGGCAAGTGCTTCTTTCGAGCGTTGGAAACCCGGGATGACCACCACCAGTGGTGCCGGTTTCTCGGAGGTCGCAGAGCGCGGTTTGTACAAATCTGCAACCACCCACTGGCCGTTGTGCGTCGGAATCTTGATGTCCTGGACCGTCACCCGCCCGGCGGAACTCTGAATCTGTGAGGCTATGAAACTGGCAAGCAAGACCACCAATAAAGACATTAAAAGGAGTCGCTTGCTCGATCTGAGCTGTTGTTCAGCTTTGCTCATTTCTTAAAGACGATATCCACCATCAGTTCGTTGGCGATGTTCTCCAGCTCACTTTCCAGCACTTCAATATCCGCGCTGGCTGGAACTACCAACTCGGCCCTGGCCCTAAATAAATCACCACCGCCCATCGAAGCACTCTCAGATATCGTTTCGAGATTGAGCACATTGACTTTGTGGTTGGTGAGAATAGTGGTGATGTCATGGACAATACCCCGCCGGTCATTGCCCACCAGGTCCAGAATATATTCATGCGTTTCTTCGCTAATGGATGATTCGCTACTAACATGTGCAATCACCTGCAATCCCTGCGATTTTAGTTGGTGTAACTCTTTCACACAGGCTTCAGCCTCTTTACTGGGTACTGAAGCCAGCAAAATACCGGCAAACTGCCCTGCCAACGAACTCATGCTGCTCTGGGTCCAACCTCCACCGTGATTATAGAGAACCCCGGAAACCGTGTTGATAATCCCGGGTTGGTCATCGGCAATAATGGTCAATACAATCGAGGTTTTCATGGGTTCTTGACTCAGCTGTTTGCGTTTGTGAGCGGCTATGATATCCGAAACCCCGACGGATTGGGATGAGGATTTCTACTTCCAGATTAAAAAGCCCAGGCGCTACCGACCGTAATATAGAAGGCCGTATCTTCAGGTCCGCGGGCGATATCCATCCCTGCCTGCAGAGGCAGCTTTCTGGCCAGACGATAGCGAAAACCCAGCCCACCCGCGGCCACTGTCCTGCTTTCACCACCCTGGTCTTTAATTGCTGTCGTGTGTCCAACTCCACCAAAAAGCACCAATGACCAACGTGGTGTGAACCCCCATAAATACTCAGCTTCACCCACGACCACGCCCTCTCCCTGGTAACGCATCGACGGAATGCCGCGCAAACCAACAAAAGGGTAGCCAAAAAAGGGAACATCCCCGTTAACCGTCTCCCCCTTGAGTCTCAATCCAAGGCTGGAATAATCACCAACGGGGGTGTACTTAAACAGTTCACCTTTGTAATTCTGATAGTCAAAATCGCTGCCCCAGTTATCATCATAATCCTGAAACTTGATTTTGCCGGACCATCCATCAGTGGGTGTAAATGTGCTGTTTCTACCGTCATATTGAACAAATACACTCACTGCCCCAAGCGTGAAGTCAAAGGTTGGATTTGGCAAATCGATGGGCAGGTCATCGAACAGCTTGAAGGTGTTGTCCGCGTTGACATACATGTAGCTTCCACCCAGCCACCAGTTGGATTCTTTAAGGCGAAACTGTGCTTGCTGGAGCAAAAAAGCACCATCGATGTTGAAATCGACACCACGATCACCAAAGATGTCACCGAGTGGTCCTTCCGGATAGAAGGTCATGTTGATATTCATTCTTGCCACCGCACCCAGATAGCGAATATGGTCGTCTTTCCAGACACCCGAGTGAGCGCCACCGTACAGATAGGTACCATTTTCAGTTTTTGCGCCAAAACCTACACTGATACTCGGTGGACCGGCATGTGGATGCTCTTCACGATCGATTTCTTTCGGTGCATGAAAATAAGCTACAGCAAGACCCAGACCATAGCCTACTGCAGGCTCGGTAATGATGATGGGAACAGGTAGAAAGCCCTTCGCACTGGCCAGGTAGTCACTGGCGTCCAGCATACCGTCCTGGGGATCAATCAGAGTGTCCGTAAACCAACCGGATAAAGCCAATGGCGACCACAAAAAGCTGGAAACCAGGGTTGTTACCAGGGTCAATCGAATGCAATTCGTCATGGGGGTAAAACCTGTCAGGCTAAAACTAAAAAGTGGATCAAAACCGAAGCAAATGCTCTTTCAGGGTAGCTCCGCCAGTGATAAAAACAGAACTCTCATTTTATCATTACCCGGATTATTTTGTGAACCAGGAACGCATATGAAATGTAATAGCGGTGAACTCACCGCTTGAGCTGAACCTGTAACCCAAACCAAGGCGATGCACATTAATAAACCAGAGTTTGTAAGGTCCATCCCGAAAACTCATGGCAAGTCCGAGTTCCAGATGGTCTTTTATCGGATCAAAACTGCCATCGGGTAAATTAAAATGCAATTCATTGCCAAGGAATGTGTACATCAGGTTCCAGTAAAGATCGATCGGTTTGCCAGCGAGCTTTGCATTGCTCAGTGGTTGGCGGAGTTCCACGCCAATCGTGGCGACAGCCATATGATCGGATCTACCCTTATCAGGACTGTAACCCGCGTAATATAGACCATTAAGCAGGGACCATTCATTTTTAGTTTTTGAGGGAAAGGTGTAGCGGCTTTTGATCCCGGTATAATAAACCCAGGCGGATTCACCATCTTGCAGTTCTCTGCCGTAGCCAATATGGGCAATGGGTCTCAGGTACCATCTCTGGTTGATAGGTATTTCCAGTTCAACACCGGGCGCAAATGTTATCGTTCCGAAATTGTCGTTATCTACGATACCACCCAGATCCTCAACATCGTGCATGCCAATGGTCAGGGGATACTTGATTTCGATACCAAACTTTCGTTCCCCGGCATCAGATAACGAGGATTCACGTACGGTTTGCCTGATGGGGAGTTGCAAGGCAAATACTGACCTGACATCTTCAATGCTGTACCAACCAGTACCGAAAAATGAACTATATGCCCAATGTACCGGTTCGAAATCCTCACTCAAAGCACTGGCAGGCTCCGCCCTTAAAGACCCTGGAATACTGCAAGCAAGAACGAACAGTAATCCGCATGTCATGACAATTTTGTTGCAGGTTTTCATTTCACTGAGCCAGGGCTTGAGTTGAAATATTTCCAAGACATAATGCTTGTACATTACTTTTCAGTTAGGTAGGCATCAGAGACCCCGCAGGGCCTCTGCCACCGGTTGCCGGGCCGCCCTGATGGCAGGAAACAGTCCGCCAATCAGACCAATGACCATGGCAAAAATGATTCCCTGGGTCAGTAGTTTTACATTGACATCAAACGCAAAAGTGATGGCACTGAAACTGGCCCAGTTAAGCGTCGCTGCACGGTATCCGTCAAAAGCCAGCCAGGCCAGACCCGCCCCCATCAAGCCTCCCACGAATGCCAGTAAGAGTGATTCGCTTACTACCGATATCACAACCGGGCCAGAACGAAAACCCAGCGCCCGTAGCGTTGCAATTTCACGGGTTCGACTCGAGACCGCTGTGTACATCGTATTCAGAGCACCGAAAACCGCACCCAAACCCATAATGACTGCGATGGTCGTGCCCAGACCCGTGATCATGTTGTAAACAATGGTGGATTGCGAATCATAGTATTCAGATTCGCGCATCGGTTTGACATTCAAACGTGGATCACTGGTCAAAGCATCTTTGAAATCATCGAAAGCGTCCCGGTTATCAAGCTTCACATACACTGCCTGGTATGAATTTCCACGCCGGTATGCCGGTTGCAATACCGCCGCATCCACCCATATCTCTGATTCAGACAATCCACCGTCGGCTTCAAACACACCCACCACTGGCCATTTCTCCTGACCAACTTCGATGCTCGAGCCAATTTCAAGTCCAGCGAACTGTTGTTGTGCGCCGGTACCGACGATGACTTCGTTGAGTCCCCATTCAAACATACGGCCTTCGACAAGCTCAAAACTGTCCCGCACGATCATTGCGGTTGCCTGCACACCACGCAAGGGTACGTTCGCATCGGTGCCGGTAGACCGCATGGGTAAGTTGATAATGACGAATAGCTCCGGCGAGGCCAGTGCACCGGTCTCATTTTGGGCAATACCAGGTGCCTCGGAAATGATACGTGTATCATCCCCCCCCAGACCGGACATCATTTCCGAATCTGCACCGCTTCGCAACACAATTGCATTGCTATCTCCCGCAGAGCTCTCCATGGTCTTGAGAACACCTTGAGCGATAGACAGCACTCCAACCATCACCGCCACTACACCGGCAATACCGAGCAGAGCAGCGGCGGATGAACCTTTGCGTTGTGGCAAAGAGCGCATGCCGAACTGTGTGACCGCAAACACTTGAGATATCCAGTTAAACATTACTCATCTCCTCAATGCGTCTGCTATTTGCAGTTTTTGCGCTTGCAATGCCGGAATAATTCCGACAATAAACGCCATCACCACGATCAACACAAAACCAATGAGAATATTGGTGGTTGGCAGGTAAAAGACCGGAAATGACCCATTGGTCGGGTCACCCATAGATACCAGCAGCCAGGCCAGACCCAGTCCGGAAGCACCACCGACAAAGGTCAATGCCAATGACTCTCCCAGCACCAGCCCAAGCACGCTGCTATCGGTAAAACCGATTGCTTTAAGTACCGCCAGTTCGTTGGTTCTTTCGCGGACGGTATAAGCCATGGTATTGCCGGCCACCAGCAGGATGGTGAAAAAAACAGCCGACATAATTGTCATTATTATGAAACCTATGTTGCCGATTTGATTTGCGAAGCCCTGAATAAATGCACCTTCTGGCTCGGCTTTGGTCTCAGCGGCAGAATTGGCAAACTCTGCGTCGATGGCCGCAGCCACCTCGGCAGCCTTATCCGGGTCAGATACACGCACCGTGTACCAACCAACCTGTCCGGTACCACCCGCCCGGGTTTCATCAAAAAAATCATAGCGAAAAAAGAACTGACTGGTATCAGTGCCTTTTTCCGCGCCATCATAGATAGCTACCAGGTCAAACTCCCAGGTCCGGCCACCGTCCTTCTTACCCCAGATCGTGGCGTTGATAGGTATTCGGTCACCCAGTTTCCAGCCGAAACGATCGGCCAGGCCACGACCCACCAGGGCACCGCTGCGTGTTTCAAGCCATGCAGCCTTGTGTTCATCACTAATGATAAACTCCGGATACATGTCGAATAGTTCTTCAGGCACTATTGGCATCTGGGCAAAGAAGTTTTTTGGCTCCTGGTATATCCCACCAAACCAAGTGGAGTGAACTGCGTTATCCACGCCTTCGATTCTCTCCATTTTGGCCTCGTAACTCTGTGGCAGCAGCTGAATAATGGAAACCTTGTGGCGTACGATCAACCGGTCAGCGCCGGCAACATCAACTCCCGCATCGAAAGCCTGGCGGATTGCAGAGAGATAACCAAACAACAAAAATGCCACCATGATCGATAGTATCGTCAGGCCAGTGCGCAGCTTTTTGCGTTTGAGACCGCTGAAGAGCAGATATAGATATTTCATTATTTCAAGCCCCCTCAGCCATCATTCGACCGGATCGACGCTGAGCTGGCCCTTGTTCAAATGTAGTGTTCTGGTTGCGCGTGCCGCTGCATGAATGTCATGGGTCACCATGATAATGGTTTTGCCCTGCTCCTTATTCAATGCCTGCAACAAATCCAGAATTTCATCGCCGGATTTACGATCAAGATCACCTGTCGGCTCATCACACAGCAACAGTGTCGGGTCAGTTACGATGGCGCGCGCAATGCCGGTACGTTGTTGTTCACCACCGGACATCTGGCGCGGATAGTGCCCGGTCCGATGTGAAAGCCCGACAATATCCAGCGCGATGGATGCACGTTTTTTTCGCTCCGATTTGGAGAGTTTTGTCAGCAATAACGGTAATTCAACGTTTTTCTGAGCGGAAAGCACCGGCATCAGGTTATAGAACTGAAAGACCAGCCCCACATGCCGCGCTCGCCAACCGGCCAGCTTACGATCAGATAATTTGTCGATACGTTCGCCACCAACCTCTACCGTTCCCTCACTTGGCCGGTCAAGACCACCAATCAAGTTCAGCAGAGTGGATTTACCGGAACCTGACGGTCCCATCAGTGCCAGAAACTCACCCCTGGGAATTTCCAGATCCAAACCACCCAGCACATGCACCACTTCTGATCCACGCTTGAATACCTTATCCACTCCCTGCACTTTGACCAGGTTTCCGTGGGTATTGTTATCCGTCATTCGTTTGCTTCCTTCACCCGGGCGCCAGCCTGAAGACCGGATGGCGCGTTCACTATTACTATATCACCACCTGAAATACCCGAGGTGACGAGAATATCCTTGCCGCGCTCTCCAGCGGTGGCCACCGCCCTTCGTTCGACCACATTATCGACAACCAGTAGCACAAAGCTCTTGCCATCACTTTCATTGACTGCAGATTGCGGTACCACCACACCAGCACGCCCGGTACCCGCGGACTCTCCCTGCTTTCGACCCTCCTGAAATGCAACCTTTGCACCCATATCCGGCAGAATTCGCGAGTCCAGTTCATCAAAACCCACGCGGACTTCAACGGTAGCGCGCTGTCTGTCTGCCGTAGGAATAATCGCTATAACATGACAGGGAATCGACCAGTCTGGATAGGCATCCAAACTGGCAATAATTTTTTGGCCTGCTTTAACACGATTGATATAAGCCTCGTTCACATCAATTTCAATTTCCAGTGAACTCATGTCGACGATGGTGCCAATACCTGTGCGTGTGAACCCGCCACCTGCTGACACGGGAGAAATCATTTCACCCGGTTGTGCATTTTTTGCAACGACTACACCTGCAAAGGGTGCGCGGATGATGGTGTCTTCCAGTTGCTGTCGGTATACATCCAACTGCTTTTCAGCCACCTCAACATCCGCCTGCTTGCGCTCCAGTTGAGCCGCCAGTGATTCAGAACCGGCACGGGCACGGTCCATCTCGGCCTCTGAAGCCAATTGCCGGTCCACCAGGTTTTGAGTTCGGCGAAAAATGGCGCGGGCTTCATTCAAGAGCGCCTGGGTCTCTTTAAGCGAGGTCTTTGCGGATTTCAATTGCGCCTCGGCGAGGGCGTAAACCGTGGCCACGTTGGAGTCATCCAATCGCGCCAGCACCTGGTTTTTTTCGACCTCCATGCCCTCTTCGATTAGTACTTCAATGACTTTACCGGTGAACTTGGACGACACCGTCGCCTGGCGCCGGGCAGTCACGTAGCCGGAGGCATTCAGCACCGTGCTCGCAGCCTGGTTTGAAATCTCACGTGCAACCGCAGTGCGCACTTCCGTTGCAGACTCCGGTTTCAGAAAAAACCAGTAAGCTGCCGCCGCCAGTATCACCGCGATGATTATCAGGACAGGCCAATGGTTCGAACGTGACTCCTTTTCAGGCTCACGCTCGATTTTTAGCTGATCAAGCTTGCTGGTTTCCATAAGTCCCTATGATGTTCCGAGAAAATTTACGATCCCAATGGCGGCTTTGCGTGCGTCGGCAACGGCGGTGACAACAAGATCTGCACCTCGTACCATATCACCAGCGGCGAATATTTTGGGGTTACTGGTCTGGTAGGCAAATTCGT
>CBDTVF010000038.1:0-12683 GCA_965363775.1 uncultured Gammaproteobacteria bacterium | reverse complement strand
GCGCAAGTATTTTTTAAATGCGAGAACTTCCAAAGAGTCGGCGCATTTAAATTTCGCGGCGCGTTTAACAGTATTTCTCTGTTATCGGATAGTCAAAAGCAAAAAGGCGTGATTGCTTATTCATCCGGTAATCATGCACAAGCCATCGCTTGTGTTGGCAAATTGCTCGGGGTGGCAACCACTATTGTCATGCCAAAAGATGCTCCCGCCATTAAACTGGCTGCCACCAGAGCTTATGGTGCGCGCGTGATTGAGTACGAACCGAAAACCCAAACCAGAGAAGCGGTCGCCGCGGATATTTTGGCGGAGAATGAGCTGTCATTGATCCCGCCGTTTGATTATGCCGATGTGATCGCAGGACAAGGCACGGCAGCTTTAGAGTTCTTGCAGACTCACCCTCACATTCAATCAATGCTGGCGCCATGTGGTGGCGGCGGTCTGTTGAGCGGCACCGCGATAGCCTGTAAGAACATCAATCCGAATTGCAAAGTTTATGGGATTGAACCAGAGCTCGCCGATGATGCGACCTTGTCCTTTAAAACCGGTAAACTGGTGGTTAAACCCAATCCGCCGACCATTGCCGATGGCGCTCGCACAGCCTGTCTGGGACAACTAACCTTTCCTTTGATCCAGCAAAATGTTGATGACATGATCACCGTCTCAGAAGCAGCTATTAAGGCCGCGGTGCGGTTCTTTTTCTATCGCATGAAGTTGGTGGTTGAACCCTCAGGCGCGCTAGGGTTGGCTGCATTGATGAGTGGTGCGCTTAAATTGCAGGGCAATGTCGGAGTAATTGTCAGTGGCGGTAATATTGACGCCGAGACCATGCAACAAATCTTAAGTGAGCAAGACTAGCCAGGAATTCGGTGTTATCTCTGGCTTTACTTTTTAAGAATACAATAAAAAGAATTAAACAATGTATTTGATTTGTGCGTATGTAAATTTCTCACCGTTTGTTAATATGCTAATCTTCTCTCCAATCTGAAGGAAGTGTCATGCATCTTAAATTCTTGCAGGCCCTACTGCCAGTGCTTGTACTTTTACCATTCAGCGATATTCGGGCTGAAGCCTACCCGTCTACCTACTCGCCTTTACCATCCGAAGCAACTTTGATCACCCACGCCACCATCCTGACAGGAACCGGTGAACGCCTGGATGATGCCAGTCTGCTGATCTCGGATGGTAAAATTGTTTTTGTCGGCGAGGGTGAAGTCCCTGGCAACGTCAACACCATTGATGCCAGCGGTCGCTGGGTAACACCCGGTCTGATCGATGTTCACTCACATCTTGGTGTGTTTGCCAGCCCTGGTGTCAAAGCACATTCTGATGGCAATGAAAAAACCAGTCCGACAACACCCAATGTCTGGGCAGAGCACAGTATCTGGCCACAGGACCCCGCTTTTGCACGCGCACTTGCCGGCGGCATTACCACCTTGCAGACTCTGCCGGGCTCGGCGAACCTGATCGGCGGTCGTGGTGTAATAGTGAAAAACGTATACAGCACCAGCTACCAGGGTATGAAATTTCCCGGTGCACCTTATAGCCTGAAAATGGCCTGTGGTGAGAACCCAAAAGGGATCTATGGCAATCGCAAACAGACACCCATGACCCGTATGGGCAACCTGGCGGGTTACCGGGCGCAATGGATCAATGCGCAGGCTTATATCGATAGTTGGGCAGCCTATGAGGCCCAGCTTGCCGACGGTAAAGAAGATGCCAAAGCACCCAAGCGTGACCTGAAAATGGAAACACTCGCTGGTGTACTCAAGGGCGAAATCAGCGTGCACATGCATTGCTACCGCGCAGATGAAATGCTGACCATGCTGGATATGGCAGATGAATTCGGTTACAAGATTGGTACGTTTGCCCATGGTGTTGAGGCCTACAAGATCGCAGATGAGCTGGCTGAAAATGGTGTCTGTGTTGCCATGTGGGCCGATTGGTGGGGCTTCAAAATGGAAGCCTATGATGGTATCCAGGAAAACATCGCCCTGGTGGACCGGCCACGGGGCAGTTGTGCCATCGTGCATTCCGACTCCAGTGAGGGTATTCAACGTCTGAACCAGGAGGCAGCCAAGGCCATAGGCAGTGGCAACCGGATGGGGATGAATATTACACCTGAACACGCCATTGGCTGGATTACATCCAACGCTGCCAAATCGCTGGGTATCGATGAGCAAACGGGATCGCTCGAAGCCGGAAAAATGGCCGATGTAGTGATCTGGAACGGCAACCCATTCAGTGTTTACGCAAAAGCCGGCCAGGTATTTATAGACGGTGCCTTGGTCTATGACCGCGACAATCCGGATCTCCAACCGGTTTCTGACTTCGAACTGGGCCAGCTTCAGGGAGTGTCAAAATGAATCTGTTAAAAACACTGTTTATTGTCTCCCTGGCTGGTTTCTGTTTGGCGGCACAGGCCGATGCAATCATGATACGTGGCGCCACCGTGCACACCATGACGAAAGATGGCATCCTGGAAAATACCGATGTGTTCATATCAGGCGGAGAAATTCAGCGTATCGGCAAGAATTTGCCGGTACCACAAGATGATGTTTACGTATTCAATGCCGAAGGCAAGCCACTGACACCGGGCTTCTTCGCTGGGATAACCAGCATTGGCATCACCGAGGTTTCAGCGGTGGAGGAATCTTCTGACTCCAGTCTGGCTTTGAAGGAAATGCGACCGGAGTTTGATGTTGTACCCGCTTTCAACCCGAATTCCAGCGTGATTCCGGTTACTCGCATAGAGGGTTTCAGCTTCACACTTCTCGGTGCGGGTGCCAAGGGCTCCATATTTGGTGGCCAGGGACAATTGGTTGCACTGGATGGTGGATACGAGAGTTTTGTCGGCAAGCCTGTTCTGTTTATCAATGTAGGCAGGGATGCCAGTGGTCTCAGTGGCGGTTCGAGAGCGGCTCAGTGGATGCTGCTAAACCAGGCCATGGCGGAAGCAGATAGCCCACCGACATACAACGAAAAGACATTGTTAACACGAGCAGGCCGTGGAACCTTATCCGCTTATGCAAGTGACGGCAAAGTAGTCTTTAATGTTGACCGGGCAAGTGACATCCTGGAAACACTCCGGTTTGCAAAGAGATTTGGCCTGGATCTGGTGATTTCCGGTGGTACGGAAGCATGGATGGTGGCCAGACAACTGGCTTCCGCCAAGGTGCCCGTTTTGCTTAATCCACTGGTCAACCTGCCGGGTAATTTCGACAAACTAGGTGCGCGTCTGGACAACGCAGCCATCCTGCAAGCAGCGGGCGTTACCGTGGTCATCAACGGTGCCGGTTCACACAACGCGCGCAAGCAGCGCCAGATGGCTGGTAATGCTGTTTCACATGGCTTACCACATGAAGCTGGGTTAGCAGCATTAACCAGTAACCCGGCACAGGTCTTTGGTGTTTCCGATCAACAGGGCAGAATTCAAAAGAACAACGTTGCCAACGTCGTATTGTGGAGCGGTGATCCGTTGGAGGTCACCAGCGCAGCTGAAATCGTGGTCATCAATGGCAAGCTGATACCAATGGAATCACGCCAGACCAAACTGCGCGACCGCTATTTGCCGGAGCACCCGGAGATGCCAAGAGCATACATCAAACCCTGAGCACACAAATCCTTATCAACACGTGGGGTGGTAAATTGCTACTCGGCTAGGGATCGAGCATCACGAGGTTGTCGATTTTGCTAATACCCAGTCCGGGTAAATCCGTAATGGTGATTTCCGCATTGTTGAACAGTACGCCGCTGGTAACCGGGTCGTACTGACCAAGAGAGGGTGTGTCCAGGTCAATCATGGTTATAACCGAGGCTTTGGCAACGGCGATATGGGCTGCTGCCGCGACCCCGATGCTGGATTCCAGCATACAGCCAATCATACAATTGACACCGTAGATACCGGCAATATCGGCTATCTTGATGGCGTTGGATATACCACCAGTTTTCATCAAATTGATATTGATGATGTCAGCTGCACGGGTTCGTATAAGCTCGATGGCTTCTTTAGGGCTGAAGGAATTTTCGTCGGCCATAACGGGTGTGCTGATCCGCTCAGTGACATATTTTAACCCATCAACGTCATCCCCCCTGACCGGTTGTTCAAGCAGTTCCAGATGCACACCACTATCTTCGAGTGCCCGTAAAACGGTGACTGTCTGTTTTGGTGTCCAACCCTGGTTGGCGTCCAACCTGATCAATGCCCGTTCATTCACTGCCGCATATATGGCCTTGATGCGTTCAATATCGAGCGCAGGGTCTTTTCCGACTTTTATCTTTAATGTTTCGAAACCAAGATCAATCGCGTTCAGGGTGTCTTTCACCATTTTATCGATGTAATCCAGACTGATTGTTATATCGGTGGTGATAACGTTGTCACCGCCGCCGAGCAGCTTATACAGCGGTGCGTCATAAAGCTGACCATACAGGTCATAAATGGCCATCTCTGTTGCGGCCTTGGCGCTGTAATTTCTGACGATTGAATTCTGAATGGTATCGGTCAGGTTGTTGAGGTCTGCAATATCCCGACCAATCAATGCCGGTGATATAACTTTGTTGATCGCCTCGATGATTGATCCGTGGGTGTCCCCGGTGATGACAGCAGTTGCCGGGGCACTGCCAAAACCAGTGTGGCCAGTGTCAGTTTCAATGATGACCACGACATCTTCAATCTCCGTCACCGTACGCATGGAGGTTTTGAAGGGTGTCTTCAGTGGCACATTTAACATGCCGAAACGGATACTTCGAATTTTCATTATGTCTTTATCATTACCTGATTAAGAATAAATTATTCTAAAGATGTGGGTAGATTAGTACAACAAACATTTTTCTGTGAAAACAGATATGTGGCTACAGTCAATAAGTCTGTAGCCTGGATGATTAACTACTGCTGTGTTTCGTTGTCAGCAGAGAGTCGAACTTTTCCGGATAGTATTTCTCCAGCAGTGCGTACAGAATTGCGATGGTTTCAGTGCTGAATTCGCCACTGACCTGCCATGGCAGGAAGTGCATTTGAAATGCCCGTACAACGTTTTGGGACTGCTTGTCATTTTCACCGCTTAGCTCGATGTTATAGCCGTAGATATGCAGTGCTGTCTGAAGCGTGAGTACCGATGGTACATCTACTCGGAGTTGTTCCCAGTAGTTGTAAACTGTATCGTCGTCATACCAGGCGCCATAGCCCAGTTTGTAAAGCCGTTGCCATGGAAACCTTGGCCCCGGGTCGATTTTTCTCTGCGGTGCGATATCTGCATGACCAATAATGTGAGTGGGTTTAACCTCCGGATGCCGTTCAAGAATTCCCTTCAGAAGATCGAGAAGTATTTCTAACTGGGGTTGTGGGAAATCGGGGTAAAAACACAATCTTGCCGGTTCCTGGTCAAGCCGTTCGGGCGGTATGATTTCCTTCGATTTTCGGCAGTAAGTCTGGTTGACCAGTTCAATTCCAATCGACATGTCATTCAGGCTTGTTTTTCCAGCCCAATAGCTTGTTCCCGCATGCCAGGCCCGTCCTTCTTCCTTTACGAGGGAATACAGTTTCAGGTCTTTTTCGGCATAGCTGGGGTCGCCAGGTTCCGGTATCAGGTAATGTGAGCTGACCGGGTTTCCCGATGGCTCGGTTAGTACATTGAATGATGACTGGAAATCACCGGTTGTGTGGTGGATAACGATAATCCTGACCCGGGTATCCTGGTTGGCCGATTCAACAAAAACCGAGTCCCGGGTGGCGCAACCTGTGACGGTCAATAGAAATGCTGATAGCAGGGTGAAAAGAAGGGGTCTAAGCAGATGAGGGTTATGCAGGTGATACTCAGTCATTGATTTTCCATTGATTCACTGTATGAGATCGTCCAGTTAGAAATTATCCGTCAAAGCGCACAACAATGCGGCCAGAATATGGCAGTGGGGAAAAAAATAGCATAAAGGAGTAAGTAATTCTTTACTTTCTCGCGTGTGATGATATTTTAACCCGCTTGTAACAATTTCTTAACTTTAATAATTAAAACAGGGATTACAAAAATGACAAGTCATTCTGCCTTGAGAACACCACTACCCATGTACCGGAAGGCAACATGGATGCTGGTATTGATCGCTATTGCAGCAGCTATTTTGAGTACACCGCTGCTTGCACAGCAAACAGGTGATATTACTGGGCGTGTAACCGATGCCTCCGATGGTTCGGCTCTTGCTGAAGTAGCCATTGAGGCCACAAGTCCGGTTTTGCCGGGTCAGCGTACATCCACCACGTCAGCCAATGGTGATTACAGGCTGCCGGCATTGCCACCGGGTACCTATACCATTAAGTTCACATTGAGTGACGCCACCACACGTACACGTGTGACCAACGTTCTCTTGCAGCAACGTACGGTTGTTAATCTACCGGTTGACTTTAATGCCGATGCAGGCGTCCTGGAAGAGGTGATTGTTGTTGGCACCAGCACGATTGCACCGGATACTGGTGGGGCTTCACTGGCCGGGTCTATTGGTACTGAAGTTTTCGATGCATTACCGGTCGGGCAGGAATATCGTGACCTGATCAAACTGATTCCAGGTGTTCAATATACACAAGATACGATTCGTGGTCCGAGTGCTGGCGGTAGTGGCCAGGATAACGTTTACCAGTTCGATGGTGTAGATGTGTCTTTGCCAATGTACGGTACACTCTCAGCAGAGCCGTCAACCCATGATATTGACCAGGTTTCAGTTGTTCGTGGTGGCTCCAAAGCCATTGGCTTTAACCGTTCAGCCGGCTTTAAAGTCAACACGACCTCCAAGCGGGGTACTGATGAATGGCACGGCCAGGCGAGTTACCAGCGTGAGGATGCCAGCCTGACCGCAGGTAGTCAAAACTCTGATGAAACCTATGACCAGGACAAGGATTGGACAATCGCCAGTCTCGGTGGACCGATTATCCCGGAAAAGCTCTATTTTTACGCATCCTATTACCGTCCAACGGTGAAACGTGCCAACATTGACAATGCCTATGGCGCGGTTCCTGATTACAAGAGTGTGCGTGATGAGTATTTCGGCAAGATAACCTGGGCGCCGACCGATTACCTGTTGTTTGATGCCAGTTACCGTACGTCGGACCGCACTGTATCGGGAGACAGTGTCGGTACCTATGAAACGGCTGATGGTTCTGAGGGTTCAGAAAATGGTCTGGACATAGGGATCATCGAAGGATCGTGGATCATCAATGACCGCAGTTCTGCGTATTTCAAGTACACTGACTTTTCAAACAAAAGCACCAGTCGTCCAGACCTGGTTCTCGATTCGCAACCTGCTGTTGGTGCATCTCTCGACCTGGACAACCTGGACCGGATGGGTCATTTCCAGGTACCCATTGTCAACCCAAGTGATCCCGTTCAGGCAGCCTGGGCGCAAGAGTTGATCAATCGTTACGGCTACATTGAAAATGGTACGGCGCAGGGTGGCGGTCTTGTTGGTGGTGCCAACGATTTTAATACCCAGGACTTTGCCCGTGAATCATTTGAAATCGGCTATGACATCAGCCTGGAATCAGCCTCTGTCGTTCATGATCTGCATTTTGGTTATCATCAGGAAAAAATCGATGAGCACCTGATCCGGTCATCCAATGGTTGGGGTTTTATTGATTCGGTGGGTGGTGTCGAAACAGCCAGTGACGGTACCCCGATTTTCTTCCAGGCACTGCCTTACCAGACAAGTCTGGGTGAATATGGTGTTCCGCCAATTGATACCGGAGCCAAGTCGCGGAATATCGAACTTAATGACACGATGTACTGGAAAAACTTTACATTCAATGTCGGTGTGTTGTTCTCCGAAGACAAACTTTACGGTCAGGGCTTAGAGAAGGCCGACACTATTTCCGGATTCGTGGTTGCTCCCGGAAATCGTTACTTGATGAAAAAGGTAAGCTTTGGTGACATGGTTCAGCCACGCTTGGGTATCACCTGGGATGCCAATGACAGAACATCGGTGTTTGCCAATTTCTCGCGTTACAACCCTTCAGCCAGTTCCCTGCCAAGGGCTGCTGCGTGGGATCGTAACCTGCACTCCACGATTGAAGCCGATTTCGATATCGACGGTAACATGATCGAAATCGAACCAAGGGACTCGTCATCAGGTAAGTTTTTCCAGGATGGTATTGATCCGCGTTATACCGACGAATATCTTGTCGGTGTGAACTGGGACGTCAGTGATACCTTCAGCACGCGTGTCCATGCCCGCTATCGCAAAAGCCAAAATTTCTGGGAAGATACCTGGAACAGCTCACGTGTGGGCTACTCTTGTACGAGTGAACCTGATCGTTTTGGTTGTATGCCATCAGGTTGGGCGCCCGAGGAAGATTATATCCCCGAGTTGAATGACTGGCGCGATCAACTCGGTGGTGGTTCATCCTATGTAATTGCTCAGCTAGACCGGTCTTATACGGACTATTATGAAGTGAGTTTCGAAGGTGAATGGCAGTATGAGAATTTCTACCTGACCGGGTCTTACACCTGGAGCCAGTACAAAGGCAACTTCGATCAGGACAACACGAGTTCTGCCAATGACGCTAACCGCTTTATCGGTTCCTCTAATCTCGCTGACGGCAGGGGCCGGCAGTTATGGAACATGAAAGACGGCACTCTGCGCGGTGATCGCACACACCTGCTAAAATTCTACGGTTACTATGATCTTCCCTGGAATGCACAGACTGGTTTCTTCGCACTTTACCAGTCCGGTCAGCCCTGGGAAACCTGGGACGGCAGTATCTACGGCTACAGCAGTGACACTATCCGTTATGCCGAAAAAGCCGGTACGCGCAGGTCAGGTACGCATATCCAACTGGATCTGAACTATGTCCAGAACTTCTACCTTGGTAGCAGCGACCGCTATACCATCCAGTTGCGGGCCGACCTGTTCAATGTGTTTAACAATCAGACCGGTTACAACGTCCAGCCTTCGATTAATTCGGCTGGTTATGGTAAACCGAGAAACTACTACAACCCGAGACGTTTACAGTTAATGGCCAAGTTCCTCTTCTGATCGGAGGCGGGTTACGCAGCACTACATGAACGCTGCAATCGTTATAACAATCGGCCCGGAATTCCGGGCCGATTGCATTTATGGATGTTAACCTTGATGTCATGAACTTCTCACTGAACATTCACGCCGTGGACGCTACCATTGTTGTGGTCTACCTGTTGGCGGTTTTGGCTTTCGGCCTGTGGGTTGGGCGTGGGCAACGTACCTCAGCGGATTATTTTTTGGGCGGACGTTCGATGCCATGGGGTGTCTTGTTACTGTCGATTGTTGCAACTGAAACCAGTACGGTTACTTTCCTGAGTCTGCCCGGTATTCCGGCTGCTGTTAATGGAAACCTGACATTTCTACAGATTGCCCTCGGCTACATCGTCGGTCGTTTGCTTATCATCTACGTGTTGCTGCCTATCTATTTTCGTAGCGAAAACTTCACGGCTTACGAGGTGCTGGAGTCCCGCTTCGGCAAGTTAAGTCGCAGACTGACCTCTATTCTGTTTCTGTTTACACGCAACTTGAGTGATGCACTGAGGTTATTCCTGACCGCATTAGTGTTACAGATCGTGCTCGGGCTGGATTTGACCATTTCGGTGATTTTGCTCGGTCTTATTACTGTTATTTATACACTTGTCGGTGGTGCGAAATCCGTTATCTGGAACGACAGCATTCAATTCATCATCTATATGCTGGGTGCGGGTGTCGCGTTCTCGATTATTATCGCGAATATTCCGGGCGGGCTGCCTGCATTGCTGCAGTTTGCTGATGAAACTGACAAATTACGAATGTTTGATTTTGATTTCAGCCTGGTCAAACCCACGATGACATTCTGGTCGGGTCTGGTGGGCGGTGCATTTTTAACTGCGGCAACACATGGCACCGATCAGTTGATGGTGCAGCGCTACCTTTCTGCCAAGAGCCAGAGTGATGCCGCACTCAGCCTGGGTTTTAGTGGTCTGATTGTGTTTCTCCAGTTTGCCGTATTCCTGCTGATAGGTATCGCGCTGGCTGGCTTTTATACGCAACTGTCAGCACCAAACCCGTTGGCCAGTGGAAACGGTGACCAGTTATTTGCCTTCTTTATCGTTAATTACATGCCTGTTGGCCTGGCTGGTCTGACCCTGGCCGCAGTGTTTGCTGCCGCCATGTCGACGCTTTCCAGCTCACTGAATTCCTCCGCGACAGCCCTGATCAATGATGTCTGGTTGCCAATGCGCAAAACCGAGGCTTCACAAGCAGTGCAACTACGGGCGGGTCGTATTGCCACGGCGTGTTTTGGCATTTTGCAGGTAACCATTGCAGTACTCGTGGGTATCATAGGAACCACTGAAAGTACCGTTTTCAACGTCCTGAAAATTGCCGGTTTCGCCACCGGTCCCGTGTTGGGTCTTTTCCTGTTGGCAGTATCGGCGTCCAAAGTCAAACAGCCGGCTGCACTGATGGGGTTTGTCGTCGGTGTGGTGGGCCTTTCAATCATCGCTATTGGTACGGAACTATACTGGCCGTGGTATGCCGCTGTTGGCGCACTGATGACCTGGCTTGCAGGCTGGTTGATCCAGTTGCTGCTGCCAAACTCAGAGAGTTTGCAATGAGAAAAGCACTCACTAACGGACATATTTTTGACGGGAAAAAACTACACCGTGGCATGGCGGTCCTGCTCGAGGACAGCAGGATAACCGGCTTGTTGCCGGATCATGAAATCCCCACCTCAGTGGAAATCATATACGACCTTGAAGGACACATCCTCGCACCCGGTTTGATTGACCTACAGGTCAATGGCGGTGGTGGCGTCATGTTTAACAATGCACCCAGCGTGGAGACTATACGTTGTATGGCTTCTGCGCATCGCCAATTCGGGACCACCGGTTTTTTACCCACCTTGATCAGCTGTGGTTTCGATACCATGAAGCAGGCAATCGAAGCGGTAGAACAGGCCATTTCTGAAGGTGTTCCCGGTGTGCTCGGGATACATCTCGAAGGCCCTTTCCTGAATACCGAAAAGCGTGGTATCCACGATGCTGACAGGTTTTGTCTACTCGATGAGTCTGCATTTGATCTGGTCACATCGCTGACAGAAGGGTGCACGCTGCTGACTATCGCTCCGGAACTCACTAACGGCGACATGATCTCAAGACTGACGGAGCAGGGCGTACTGGTTTTCGGTGGACACAGTGCAGCAACCTTTGAGCAGGCAAAGGCGGCCTTGCAGTCCGGTATGCGGGGATTTACTCATTTGTTTAACGCAATGAGCCCTTTTGAAGCTCGCGCACCCGGAATGGTCGGTGCGGCGCTGGAGGACAGGAACAGCTGGTTCGGGATCATTGCCGATGGTCAGCATGTGCATCCTGCCACATTCGCGGTCGCGGTCGCCGCTAAGAAAAAAGGTCACTCGGTATTGGTGACTGATGCGATGGCGACAGTCGGTTCAAGTCAAAAAACTTTCGAGTTGGATGGTGTTGAAATTGAATCAGTCGATGGTTGCTGCCGGACACCCCAGGGCCAGTTGGCCGGTTCTGATCTGGACATGATGACAGCGGTTCGCAACGCAGCCCACTTTGCCGGTTTAAGTCCGTCCGAGGCATTACGCATGGCATCGACATATCCCGCCCATGCCCTGGGCCTGGACCATCAGCGGGGTTACATCCGCCCGGGTTACAAGGCAAGCTTTGTCGAAGTTGACGAAAACCTGAATTTGTATAGCACCTGGATTGACGGCGAGATAAACGGCTGAGGCTTCGATCATGGAAATTATCATTCTCAAAAGTGCCGAAGTTGTCGCTGCCACAGGTGCGGAGCTGGTGGCTGAATTGCTACGTGTACGCCCGAATGCAGTTCTTGGTCTCGCGACAGGCAGCACTCAGCTCTCACTTTATCGCAAGCTGGTCGAAAAAAATCATGCCGGCGAGATTTCCTTCAGTGACACAAGTAGTTTCAACCTGGATGAGTACCTTGGGGTTGCAATCGGTAACCCACAAAGCTACCGCGCCTACATGGATCGCGAGTTTTTTGACCGCGTTGATATAAACAAAGACAACACTTTCCTGCCTTCCTGCGAGGATGGGCAGAACCCGGTACTGGTCGGTCCACGCTATGAAAATAAAATACGAGAGAGCGGTGGGATCGATTTGCAGATCATGGGGCTGGGTTACAACGGTCACATTGGTTTTAACGAGCCCAGTTCGAGTCTGAATTCCCGTACTCGGGTTAAAACCCTGACCCAACAGACGGTTAAGGACAACAGTCGTTTGTTCTCGGAAAGTGAATTTCAACCGAAACTGGCGATCACCATGGGTATCGCCACCATCATGGATGCTAAAAAGATTCTGTTACTGGCAACGGGTGATGACAAGGCCAAAGCCGTCAGTGAAATGGTCGAGGGTCCTGTTTCGGCAATGTGTCCGGCTTCTGTGCTGCAGATGCATGAACGTGTGACAGTCCTGCTTGACGAGACTGCTGCAGCCAGGCTCAGGAACAGGGAATACTACGAGTGGACCTATCTGCAGAACGAATCACTTAAACAACGGTTTGGGATCGTCCATGAGGGCTAGGAGTCTGTCCGAGAATACAGAGCCTACTACGGAAAAGCCATTTTGGCCCATTTTTCCCCTCATTTTCGTTAAATATGAGCAACTATTCGCCTCAAATGACCAATAAAATGGACTCAAAATTGCTTCCCCTCGCTA
>CBDTVF010000037.1:0-12692 GCA_965363775.1 uncultured Gammaproteobacteria bacterium | reverse complement strand
TCCGAGAATCACCGCGGGCATGGAAGGCCCCGCAGAATCAATAGCCTCGCCAGTTTCATCAAACATGGCCCTGACACGTCCGAATTCCTGGCCGGCCAACACCATTTCACCACGTTTTAGCGTACCGTTTTGAACCAGCACGGTTGCCACCGGTCCACGGCCTCTATCCAGGCTGGACTCGATCACCAGGCCCTGTGCAGGTCGTTCAGGATCCGCCTTGAGCTCAAGTAATTCCGCTTGAAGCAATATGCCCTCGAGTAAGGCTTCAATACCCTCACCCGTCTTGGCTGACACTTGTACAAACAGTTCCTCACCACCCCATTCCTCGGAAATAACCTCTTCTTTGGCCAGTTCGGATTTGACCCGCTCAATATCCGAATCCGGGATATCAATCTTGTTGATCGCCACGATAAGCGGTACACCGGCGGCGCGTGCATGGTGAATGGCTTCCTTGGTCTGTGGCATCACGCCATCATCGGCGGCGACTACCAGTACGACAATATCGGTTGCCTTCGCACCACGTGAGCGCATGGCTGTGAAAGCTGCGTGGCCAGGCGTATCCAGGAATGTGACAATTCCACCCGTGGTCTTTACATGATAAGCGCCGATATGCTGTGTGATACCACCGGCCTCACCATCAGCAACCTTGGATGCCTTGATATAGTCAAGCAATGACGTTTTACCATGATCGACGTGCCCCATGACGGTGACAACCGGTGGTCGCGTGACCCCCTCTTCACCCGTCTCATCAGTCGCTGCGATCAACTCCTGCTCAATACCCTTGTCTTCGGCGGGTTTCGCAGTGTGCCCCAACTCCTCAACAACAAGGATCGCAGTGTCTTGATCCAGTGGCTGATTGATGGTCACCATCATACCCATATTCATCAGAACCTTGATGACCTCTCCGACCTTGATTGCCAGCAATTTGGCAAGCTCGGCAACCACAATGGTCTCTGGGATAGAAACATCACGAATCACCGGTGCAGTTGGCTTGGAAAACCCGTGTTCGGTTGGTCGTGAAGATGTATGGGCCCGTCTGGATGGCTTGCGCCGCCGTGCCGCGGCACCACCGGCCACGTGTAACTCCTTACGGCCATAACGGGTAGCCGGTTTGGCGCGCTCTTTCTTGCGTTTGTGCTGTTCTTCGGCGAGCTTGCGGACACGTTCTTCTTCCTTCTTACGGTCCTCTTCCTCTGCTATGAGCTTGGCCGCCGCCTGTTCTGCTCTTTCTTCCTGTTCGCGTTGCGTGCGTTCTTCCTGATCTTTTCTTGCCTGTTCTTCGGCAAGCTTGCGGGCAGCTTCTTCTGTCTCAAGACGTTGTTTCTCAACTACGTCCTCGCGTGCTTGTTCTTCGGCCTCGCGTCGTTCCTGCGCTTCTTCGAGGGCCTTTTGAACTTTCTCTCTCTCAGGATCGTGCTGTTCCGCTTCTTGCAAGGCCTCACGCTTGACATAGGTGCGACTCTTGCGGAATTCCACCGTAACTGTCTTGGTTGACGCTCTTGGACCGCTGTCCTGAATGCGAAGCTCGCTCATCGACTTGCGTTTGAGCGTAACTTTGCGTGGTGCAGTTGCATCACTTTCCGACTTACCATGGGATGATCTCAGGTGAGCCAGCAGTTTTTTCTTGTCATCGTTGGATACTGCTGCATCACCGGTTGTGAGATTGATATCGGCTTTACTCATCTGGGCAATCAGTTTATCAACACTGATACCCAGAACTTCTGCCAATTGTGAAACGGTAACTTGAGACATTCTATTACTCCTTGAAGAACCTGCCGGATCTTTAAATCAGGATTCCTGGTTTTCTTCTTCAAACCAGGGTGCGCGTGCCGCCATAATTAATGCAGCCGCTTCTTCTTCCGGCATATCATCCACTTCCAGTAATTCATCCACTGAAAGTTCAGCCAGGTCTTCTTGTGTACGGGTACCCTTTTCTGCCAGGCGGTAAGCAAGACGCTCGGTCATACCATCCAGGCTGATAAGATCTTCAGCAGGGCTGTTGTCATCGAGCGCTTCTTCCTTGGCAATCAATTGCGTCAACAAAGCATCGCGTGCACGACGACGTAACTCTGTGACCATATCTTCGTCAAACTCTTCAATCTCAAGTAACTCAGAATCCGGGACGTAGGCAACTTCTTCAATATTACTGAAACCTTCCTGTACAAGAATATTGGCCACGCCCTCATCCACGTCCAGACGTTCCATGAAGTTGGCAAGAACTTTTCCTGATTCTTCCTCGCTTTTCTTATCCGCATCCTGCACGGTCAGAACATTTAGCTCCCAACTGCTAAGATCACTGGCCAGCCTTACATTCTGACCACCTCGACCGATCGCCTGGGACAGATTCGCCTCTTCAACAGCAATATCCATCATACGACGCTCTTCATCTACAACAATGGATGCAACCTCTGCCGGTGCCATCGCATTAATGACGAACTGTGCCGGATTTTCATCCCACAATATGATGTCGATGCGCTCACCAGCCAGTTCATTTGAAACGGCCTGAACACGTGAACCGCGCATACCAACACAGGCACCGATAGGATCCGTTCGAGGGTCATTGGATCGAACGGCAATTTTGGCTCTGCGACCGGGATCACGGGCACCGCCCATGATGGAGATCAACTCCTGACCAATTTCCGGTACTTCCAGTTCAAATAAGGCAATCAGGAATTCTTTGATGGTACGACTGGCAAATAACTGGGGTCCGCGCACTTCCGGTTTGACTTCATAAAGGAATGCCCGTAAACGATCTCCAGGACGCACTGTCTCACCCTGAATCATATGACGCTGGGCAACGAATGCCTCCGCATTGCCTCCCAGGTCAAGATAGACATTGCCGCGCTCAATGCGCTTGACGATGCCATTGATTAATTCACCTTCACGCTCTTTGTAAGCGTCAACCACCTGCTCTCTTTCGGCCTCACGGACACGTTGTACGATGACCTGCTTGGCAGTCTGCGCAGCGATACGTCCAAACTCCACGTTATCCATGGGTTCTTCAATAAAGTCACCGGCTTCAACATCCGGGTTGTGCGTAACGGCATCCTTATGCAGGATCTGGTGGTCTTCCGACTCCAATTCCTCCTCGTCATCAAGCACTTCCCAGCGACGGAAGGTTTCATAATCACCCGTTTCACGATCAATGATAACGCGCGCCTGTATTTCATCGTTGTGGCGCTTGGCAGTTGCTGACGCGAGTGCTGCTTCCAATGCCTCAAAGATGATGTTTTTACTGACACCTTTCTCATTGGATACCGCGTCTACGACCAGAAGGATTTCTTTACTCATCTGCTTTTAACTCCATGCGGGGCCATATCCCCTATTCCATCGTTATTTCGTTTTGTGACCGGCCAGAATCTTCTCATAATCCGGAATCAGCTTTGCCTTGACGATATTGTCAATTTCCAGTGTCACTTCCGAGCCATCCTGGTCGATTGTGACAGTATGTACATCAGCGCCCAGAATCGGGCCGGAGAACTTGCGCCGGCCATCCAGGGGTGCAAAGGTGTTTATCTGTACCGGAGAGCCGATAAACTCCATGTAGTGCTCTGATCTGAACAGTGGTCTGTCCAGGCCCGGTGATGAAACCTCCAGGTTGTATCGACTCCTGATTGGATCCTTTACATCCAGTAGGGCAGCAGTCTCCCGGCTTACAACTTCACAGTCCTCAATACCCACACCACTTTCATGGTCGATATAAATACGCAGCAAGGCATGTTTCGGGTTGCTGTTGTATTCCAGCCCGACAAATTCATAGCCCAGCTCTTCTATCAGCGGCTGCAGTAATTCATTCAATTTCCGAACGCTCAAAACATTATCTCCGGGCACAAAAAAAGGGCACAAACGCCCCCGACGATCAGCCCCGGCCTCTACCGGAACCTACCCAATCACGCCCCTGTGGGCGGATGCGACAGCTTTATTTCATTACACCATCCAATCGTCGCAGAACCACCGGCGTCTGCCGGTGAAATAAAAAAAAGGGTCCTGCCGGACCCTTTATATATATTGGTAGCGGGGGCAGGATTCGAACCTGCGACCTTCGGGTTATGAGCCCGACGAGCTGCCAGACTGCTCCACCCCGCATCAGCAAGGAAGGCATGATAATGATTCGATGCGCGAATTACAAGAGCTGTCTTAACGAAAGTTCCATTCATTAACAGGTAAAAGAGAATTGTTATCATTCCCTCGTAATGCAGGGTGTCATAATCCGAAGCTTGCCATGCAAATGGCGATGAGAGAGCTTGAAAAAATACCCAAACCCAGGATCAAGATGCCATTCAATGTCAGCGCAGCACCGAAATCCACCGGGGCTTGTATAGCCACTTCGCTTTCTGGCTCATCGAAGTACATGAACTTGATGACGCGCAAGTAGTAAAACGCACCAATCACCGCAAAGACGACTGCAACAATAGCCAGCCACATCATCCCGGCTTCCATGACCGCCTGGAGCACCATCAACTTGGCAAAAAATCCGACCATAGGTGGCACACCCGCCATGGAAAACAACACCAGGCCCATAATCGCGGCATAAAAAGGATTGCGTTGGTTAAGACCCTTGAAGTCTTCCAGGTACTCTGCTTCAACGCCCCGTGCACTTAGTAATATGACCATGCCGAAAGCAGCGACCGTCATCAGACCATAGACAATAACGTAATACATCGCGGCACCAAAACCGAATGCCGTATTCGGCAATAACCCAAGCATGACAAAACCCATGTGGGAAATGGTCGAGTAAGCCAGCATGCGTTTGATATTCTTTTGCATAATGGCTGCGAGATTACCTAGGACTATGGACAGCAAAGCCAGGCTCGCCAGCATGCTCTCCCAATGAATATGCAAATCGCCCAGGCCACTGCTCAGGAAACGATATGCCATTGCAAACGCAGCCAGTTTTGGTACCGATGCAATGAACAGGGTAACCGCAGGAGGCGCACCCTCATATACATCAGGTATCCACATGTGGAAAGGAACCACACCAAATTTGAATGCAATACCGACCACTACAAAAACCAGACCGAATACCAGCAGAATATCATCTGAACCCTGGGTACTAATGGCCGCTGCGATATCAGGTAACAACAGACTACCGGTGGCGCCATATATCATGGACATGCCGTAAAGCAACATTCCCGAAGCCATTGAGCCCAGCACAAAATACTTCATGGCCGCTTCGGAGCCACGTCCTGAATCCCGGTCAAATGCAACCAGCGCATAAACAGACAGTGAAATCAGTTCCAGACCAAGATAAATCATCAGCATGCTGTTGGCAGAGATTAACAACATCACCCCGAGTAGCGAAAATAAGCTGAGGGTAAAAAAGTCCGCACGGAACATCTTGAAATTGCGCAGGTAAAATTTCGAATAAATGAATATCAGACCCATCAGCAAGAAGGCGAATACCTTGAGCACATCGCCCATGGCATCCCTGATGAAGCTGTCTTTGAATGCAGTCGCCGCTGGCACACCGTCAAGCAGGAAACCACCACGCAAGGTAATAATGGCGGCAAAAATTACTGTCAACATGGCAAGCATGTGAATGATGCCACGACGTTCTTCACGTAGAAACAGGTCGACGATCATAATCACACAGGCCATCACCAGAACCCAGAATTCAGGAGCAGCTAATAACATTTGGGCGCTGTTCATGTTAAATGACCTTTGATTGAATGATGTGTTGTAACAGGTGATCGACAGATGTATGCATCATGTCCACCAGCGGTTGCGGCCACAGACCAATAAATAACACCGCAAAAGCCAATATGCCCAACAGCAACGCCTCGCGGGCGTTAATATCCTGCAAGTTCTCAACTTCGCGGTTGGCAACAGCACCGAATATGACACGTTTGGCGAGCCACAAGCTGTATGCAGCACCGAGGATAAGTGTCAGTGCAGCCAGGAAGGCGAACCAGAAATTGGCCTGGAATGCAGACAGAATAACCATGAATTCACCGACGAACCCACTGGTTCCCGGCAGACCTGAATTAGCCATCAGGAAAAATACGGCGAACATGGCAAACCAGGGCATGGTATTTGCAACACCGCCGTAGTCCTTGATCATCCGGCTATGAACCCGGTCATACAAAACACCCACGGTCAGGAACAGTGCACCAGAGATAAAACCGTGCGAGATCATCTGCACCATTGCACCTTCAACACCCAATGCTGCACCCGATACCCCACCGGTATTGCGATAGATTCCGAAGGCAACAAACAAACCAAGCGTAACAAAACCCATGTGTGATATGGAAGAGTAAGCAATCAGCTTCTTCATATCCTGCTGTGCCAGGGCCACAAAGCCGATATACACCACGGCAATCAATGACAGGCCGATCACCAGCCAGTCCAGTGCAGCAGAGGCATCCGGCGTGATTGGCAGGCTAAATCGTATAAAGCCGTACCCACCGATCTTCAACATGATGGCCGCCAGGATGACAGAACCACCTGTAGGTGCCTCGACGTGTGCATCGGGTAACCATGTGTGTACCGGAAACATTGGAACCTTGACGGCAAATGCCGCAAGAAAACCGAGGAAGAGCCATTTTTGAGAAGTCAGTCCCAATGGCATTTCATGCCATGCCAGGATATCCCAGGTGCCCGACTGAATATACAGGTAGATCAGGCCGATAAGCATGAACACCGAGCCCAGGAATGTGTAAAGAAAGAACTTGATCGTGGCATAAACCCGGTTTGGGCCACCCCATATACCGATTACCAGGAACATCGGAATCAGCATGGCTTCAAAAAATACGTAGAAAAGCAGACCATCGAGTGCGGAAAACACACCGATCATCAAACCTTCCATCACCAAAAAGGCCGCCATATATTGATTGACGTTTTTCTGTATGGAGCGCCAACCGGCGATGACCACCAGAATTCCGAAAAACATGGTCAGCAATATCAATGGTGCGGAGAAACCATCAACACCCAGAGAATAATGGATATTAAAGGTTTCAATCCAGGGCCTTGATTCAACAAACTGCATGGCCGCAGTCGAGGTATCAAACGATAAGAACAGTGGCAATCCCAGCAAAAAAGTCGCGACTGAAATCACCAATGCCAGGCCCTTTGCCATCGCTGGCCGTTGAGCACCTGCCACCACTACAGCCACTGCACCCAAAACGGGCAGCCAGATTAGAGTACTTAGAAGAAATCCGTTCATTGTCCCATTCATCATCAAGGCACCATTGCTACCCAGACTGCTAATATCACTATCAGTCCGATTATCATGGCAAAGGCATAGTCATAGAGGAATCCTGTCTGCCAGCGGCGAACCCTTGCTGCCACCCATTCAACCACCCGGGCCGATCCATTCACAATACCGTTATCAATAAAACCCGCATCCGCTTTATGCCACAGACCGGTACCCAGCTTTACACTGCCTTCCGCAAAATATTTCTGGTAAAACTCGTCGAAGTAATACTTGTGGTCGAGCAGACGGTACAAAAACGGCATACGATTGCGAACAGTGTCTGCGATCGATGGCCGGAACATATAAATAAATGTTGCGAGTGCAAAACCGGTGATCATCAACCAGAAAGGCAAAGTGGAAACCGCGTGTGTTGCCATCGCCGTGGCACCATGGAAATGCTCACCCAGTTCCGCAATGACGTTATTCTTGTCGAGCACGAAGATAGAATCTTCCAGCCAACCACCAAACAGTATGGGTTCTATGGTCATGTAACCAATGAAAATGGATGGTATGGCCAGCAGAATCAACGGTATGGTAACAACCAAAGGAGATTCCTTGGGTGCATGTGCTAATTGTCCATTCGGCAAATGGTCGTGCTCGCCACTGTCGTGAACCACTTCAAACCGTTCCTTGCCATGAAAGGTCATATACAACAATCTGAAACTGTAGATCGCGGTAATCAAAACACCCGCCACGACGGCAAAGTACGCAAAGCCACTGCCCCACCTGTGTGAATCGGCGACCGCTTCGATAATCGAATCCTTGGAATAAAAACCGGCAAAAAATGGAAATCCAATCAGTGCCAGTGTACCGATCCAGGCGGTTATCCAGGTAATCGGCATATATTTTCTCAAACCACCCATGTAGCGCATGTCCTGCTGGTGATGTAAGGCAATAATCACCGAACCTGCACAGAGGAACAGCAGCGCTTTGAAGAATGCGTGTGTCATCAGATGAAAAATAGCCGCTGAATATGCGGACGCACCCAGTGCAACCGTCATGTAACCCAGTTGGGACAAGGTTGAATAAGCGATCACCCGTTTGATATCGTTTTGAACGATACCGATCAAACCCATGGAAAGTGCTGTAAACGCACCAATCAACATGACAAAACTCAGGGCTACATCACTCAATTCAAACAGTGGTGACATTCTGGCCACCATGAAAATACCAGCCGTCACCATCGTGGCAGCATGAATCAAAGCAGAGATTGGCGTTGGGCCTTCCATGGAATCCGGAAGCCACACGTGTAATGGAGCCTGTGCCGATTTACCCATGGCGCCGATGAACAGGCATACACAGATAAATGTCAGCATATTCCATTCCATACCGCCGGGAATTGAAATTGTCTGGTCGACAACGCTACCGGCCTGACTAAAAACTTCTACATAGTCCAACGTACCGAAAGTTAAAAGTACTGCTGCGATACCAAGCAGGAAACCAAAATCACCCACCCGGTTGACCAGGAAGGCCTTTAGACCTGCTGCGGTTGCAGACTCCCTGTTAAACCAGAATCCAATCAGCAGATAGGACACCAGTCCCACAGCTTCCCAGCCAAAGAACAACTGCAGGAAGTTATTGGACATCACCAGCATCAGCATTGAAAACGTAAATAGTGCGATATAGCTGAAGAAGCGCTGGTAGCCCGGATCATCACGCATATAACCAATCGTATAGATATGCACCATCAGTGAAACAAAACTCACTGTACACATCATCAGGGTAGTCAGGTGGTCAATCAGGAAGCCAATCTGGAAGCGGATACCATCGGCGACCATCCAGGTATAAACAGTCATATTAACGGTATCCAGCGTACCGTCAATTTGCTGTTTCAGAATCCATGCAGATAATGCAAATGACAGTGTCACACCTAGTATGGCAACGGTATGTGAACCCACGCGACCTATCTGGTTGCGGAAGAAACCAGCCAGAATCGCGCCGCCTAATGGCGCCAGCACTATCAGCAACAGAGTGGTTTGCAACGACATGTTCATCCTTTCAGATCATCCAGTTCGGCAACGTTAATGGTTTGCCGGTTACGGAAAAGTACGACCAGGATGGCAAGACCTATGCCTGCCTCAGCTGCCGCCACCGTCAGTATGAAAAATACAAATATCTGCCCGTCCAGGTTACCCAGGAAACGGGAAAATGCTACGAAATTCATATTGACTGCCAGAAGCATCAGCTCAATACACATCAGCAGAATGATGATGTTCTTCCGGTTAATAAATATTCCGGCAACACTGAGACTAAACAGTATTGCGCCAAGGGTCAGAAAATGGGCAAGTGTCAGCATGATGATTCCTCAAACGCTCCGCGGCTTTTCTGATTTCATTTTGACCAGCCTGACACTTTCGTCACGACGGGTCCTGACCTGAACGGACGGATTCTGGGTTTTTATACCCGTGCGCGTTCGTAGGGTCAGTGAGACAGCCGCGATGATCGCGACCAATAAAATTACACCAGCAACTTCAAACGGCAACAGGTAATTGGTATACAGCAGTTCACCCAGTTCACGCGTATTACTGTAATCAGGGGGATTAGGCATGGGCACCGGAAACATTTCCACCCCAAAACGCCCCTTGCTCCACATCATCATCAGTAACTCGACCGCCATGGCTATTGCCACCAGTACGGCCACAGGCAAATAGCGGGTGAAGCCTTCCTTGAACGGCACCAGGTTGATATCCAGCATCATCACAACGAACAGGAACAGCACCATGACAGCACCGACGTAGACAACAATCAGTATGATGGCAAGGAACTCGGCCTCTAAAAGCATCCAGATACCGGCAGCAGTAAAAAAAGCAAGCACCAGGAACAAAACGGCATATATGGGGTTGCGTACCGTGATAACCGCTACTGAAGCAAACACCAAAACCAGTGAAAAAGCGTAAAAAATCAGTTCCTGGACAATCATCGGTAGGCCGCATCCTTGTTACGATTTTCTGCAATCTCCGATTCGAAACGATCACCGACCGCCAGTAGTTTTTCCTTTGTCATAATGGCTTCTTCAGGAGACTCAAAGTGATACTCGAGAAAGCCCGTTTCAACGATGGAATCAACCGGACAGGATTCTTCGCAAAATCCACAGAAAATACATTTAAACAGATCTATGTCATACCGCGTTGTACGGCGACTGCCGTCATCGCGTTGCGTAGACTCAATGGTGATTGCCAGCGCGGGGCAAACGGCCTCGCACAACTTGCAGGCAATACAACGTTCTTCACCGTTCGGGTAGCGCCGCAATGCATGCAGGCCACGGAAACGGACAGACTTGGGGGTTTTTTCTTCCGGGTAATTGATGGTAATAGTTTGACGGAACATATGACGCATGGTGAGGCTCAGCCCTGCCAGCAACTCGAGCAACAACAAACTTCGGAAATACTCAATAATACGTTTCATCCTCAGCTACCCTTTACCACGATTCCGAGTACGGTCATCAGGGATGCAAGCATCACCCAGACCAACGTAATAGGAATAAGCACTTTCCAACCCAGACGCATGATCTGGTCGTAACGGTAGCGGGGGAACGTTGCCCGATACCACAAAAACATAAACATAAACACGACGGTCTTGGCCAGGAACCAGAATATGCTTCCCTCGCCAAGGAATGTATCGCCCAGTACCGGCATACCTTCAAAAGGTGATAACCAGCCACCGGCAAACAGGATAGCGGTCAGACCGGAAATCAGGATCATATTGGCGTATTCGGCCAGGAAGAAAACAGCAAAGGCAGAACCCGAATATTCCACGTGGAAGCCGGCCACGATCTCTGACTCACCCTCTGAAACATCAAATGGAGCACGATTGGTCTCTGCAAGACCTGAAATCATGTAGATAACAAATAACGGCAACAACGGTAACCAGTACCAGTCAAATATTCCGCCTTGCTGGGCCAGCACTATTTCCCGAAGGTTCATGGTTCCGGCCAGGATCAGTACACCAACCAGTGCAAAACCCATGGCGATTTCGTAAGAGACAGCCTGTGCCGCGGCACGCATGGCGCCAAGGAACGCGTATTTGGAGTTGGAAGCCCAACCAGCGATGATAACGCCGTATACACCCAGGGAAGTCAGCGCCAATACATAGATCAGACCGGCGTCTACGTCTGCCAACACGAGGAAATCGTTAAATGGTACAACCGCCCAGGCCGCGAAAGCAGGTGCCAATGCAATGATCGGTGCTATCAAAAACAGGAATCGGTTGGAACTGGTCGGTAAAATAATTTCTTTCAACAGCAACTTGAATACATCTGCAAACGGCTGTATCAAGCCCAATGGACCAACCCGGTTGGGTCCCACACGAATCTGCATGGAACCAATAACCTTGCGCTCAAAATACGTGTAAAAAGCCACCGCAGTGATCAGCGGAACTGTGATTATCAGTATTTTTATCAGTGTCCAGATGAGGTACTGTGACTGTAACCAGGTGTATCCTGTTTCAAGCAATTCAAGCATCAGATCGCCTCCACACTAATGGGTCCGAAACTGTCGCCCAATGGTCTGCCGACACTGGTTGCACATTTAACCCAAACTGCACCAGCAGGCAATTCACTGAAGATGCGAATCGGTAGCGTTACCTGCCCTTCACCCTGGCTGACTTTAACTTCGCGACCCTCGGCAAAACCCTTGCTGCCGGCATCATCGGGATTCAAACCCACAAATGCATTATCGGCGTGCACGGTTTCCTGCAGATATTTGGAACGTCGGCACAAGGCATCAACGGCATACATTGCAACATCACCGACACGGTAAAGATCACCGGTCGAACCAGGTGCAACCAGTTCAATATCGGCCGGGGTGTATTCAGCCTGGGAAATTTCGGCGAGCATTTCATCCCGCACCGAAGTAATGTCCACCTGTGTGAAGCCATCAAGTTCAAGCTCAGCACCCAGGCGACGTAGTATTTTCCACCCGGCCCTGGCCTGGCCAGAAGCATTGACTGCCTGCCCGGCCTCAAAAAACTGCCCGTCGAATGTATAAAACAGGCCCTCGGATTCAGCCATCGGTGCCAGCGGCAATATCACATCTGCGACAGCTTTCAGACCATCGCTGGCAAAGGCGGTTACCGCAACCACGGTTTCTGCTGATGCCAGTGTCTTCATTGCCATGGCTGGATTGGCCAGATCAAATTCTGGTTCGATGTCCCACAAAAGATAGTCTTTTACAGGCGTAGTCAGCATTTCCCTGGCATTCAGACCGTTCTCTGCTTCAGTTCCACCACTACCAAATCCAGGTAGCGCACCAGCCAATACAGCACCCGTCGCGTTGCCGCCATGTGTGACAATATTCAAAACAGCACCCGTCACAGAAGCAATCCACGCAGACAATTGTCGCAACCAGGAGGCCTGTTCGTGTGCCAGGGCACTCTGCCCCAGAATTAGCATTCTGTCGCTGCCACTGTTTAGCATTTCAGCTATTTCAGCATGAGATTCAGTCACCTGTGTCGCATTCGATGCGGCCTGTAGCGATCCTGGTATCCCATTTCCGGTAACATT
>CBDTVF010000036.1:0-12772 GCA_965363775.1 uncultured Gammaproteobacteria bacterium | reverse complement strand
ACCATATCACCAGCGGCGAATATTTTGGGGTTACTGGTCTGGTAGGCAAATTCGTCATCCTCGTCGGCCTCGACCAATCCCCATTGGTTGGTCTGGATATTGAACTCCTCGAACCAGTTCTCAGGTGAAGCCTGGAAGCCAAAAGCAACGATAACGGCATCGGCATGGATAAGGGTTTCACTGCCCTCAATAGGTTCCGGACGCTGCCGACCGGACTCGTCCGCTAGCCCCAAACGTGTCTCAACCACCCTGACTGCCGTCGCCTTACCTTGATCTTCAACAATTTCCAATGGTTGTACATTAAAGCGGAACTGCACACCCTCTTCGATTGCATTACCCACTTCATTCTGTGAACCGGGCATATTTTCACGATCACGCCGGTACAGGCAAAATACCTCGCTCGCACCCTGTCGAATTGCCGTACGCACACAGTCCATCGCCGTATCTCCACCACCCAGCACCACGACGCGCTGATCATTCAGATCAATAAATTCATCTTCACCCAGGGGCATATCCAGCAATGACTTGGTATTGCCGATCAGGTAGTCCAAAGCCCGGTAGACACCTTTGGAATTCTCACCCGGCATGTC
Organism: uncultured Gammaproteobacteria bacterium; assembly: GCA_965363775.1. Lineage (GTDB taxonomy): Bacteria > Pseudomonadota > Gammaproteobacteria > Xanthomonadales > SZUA-36 > SZUA-36. The sequence goes on along the minus strand of CBDTVF010000036.1, from coordinate 12,182 downwards.
ACCCTTCATGGATGAATAGGTACCCAGGCCAAGGAATACAGCATCGTACTTGTCAATAATGTCATCGAAAGAAATGTCCTGACCAATATTGGTATTCAACACAAACTCGATACCCATGCCTTCAAGTATCCTGCGGCGGGTTTTTATCACCTTGTGTTCCAGTTTGAATTCCGGGATACCAAAGGACAAAAGACCACCGATTTCCGGATGTTTGTCATACACAATGGCCTTGACACCATTGCGTGCCAACACATCGGCGCATGAAAGACCAGCCGGACCGGCACCTATAATGGCGACCTTGTAACCAGTCTCCACGACACCGGAAAGATCAGGGCGCCAACCCTGCGCAAAAGCCGTATCAGTGATATGACGCTCAACGGCGCCGATAGTCACCGCACCATATTCATTATTGAGCGTACAGGCACCTTCACACAGACGGTCCTGCGGACAGATCCGACCACAAATCTCTGGCAGGCTATTGGTCTGATGCGCCAGTTCTGCAGCTTCAATGATACGGCCCTCTGCGGCCAACTTGAGCCAATCGGGAATGTAGTTATGTACCGGACATTTCCATTGGCAGTAGGGATTGCCACAGGCAATGCATCTTTCCGACTGCGCCTTGCCTTCCTGCTGTTGAAACGGATCATATATTTCGAGGAATTCATGTTGGCGTGATTCGATAGGCCGCTTGTGTGGCCCGGCGCGGTCCCGATCGATGAACTCAAATTTGCTGCGTATTTTGATGGTACTCATCCCACCACCTTCAAAGGTACAGAGGCTGTTGATAATTTGACATTATCCTGCTTTGGATCAACAACCCTGAAATTGAACTTAAAGTGATCAAAATTATCCAGAATCCACTGGCCCCATTCACTGCCTGTATAGCGGACATGAGCCTCAATCAATGATTTCAACAGGGCGCAATCGGCGTTACCCTCGGTTGTATCCAGTTTCGAAACCGTAACCTGTTCCGGGTTACACCTGCTCGTAAAGCTTTTACTGATATCCAGTACAAAAGCACGACCACCCGTCATTCCAGCACCGAAATTGCTACCGGAACGACCCAATACCACAACAATGCCACTGGTCATATACTCGCACCCGTGGTAACCAACACCTTCGACCACGGCGGTGGCACCGGAGTTACGTACCGCGAAGCGCTCGCCTGCCTGACCTGCAGCATACAATTCACCGCCCGTTGCACCATACAGGCAGGTATTACCAATAATAGCGCTTCGTTTAGCAACAATGACTGAGTCCTGGTGGGGTGAAATGGCGATCACCCCGCCACTCATTCCCTTGCCAACATAATCATTGGCATCACCCATCAAGCGCAGATTCATACCCTTGGTGGCCCATACACCAAAACTCTGCCCTGCTGAGCCGGTAAAGGTCAGTTTGTATTGCGCACCGCCCAGACCATCCTTTCCATAACGTCGCGCAATTTCCCCTGCAAGGCCAGCACCGACCGAGCGATCATAGTTGTTAATTTCGAACTGCTGCTCAGCACTGTCCCGTTTTTCAAGCGCTGGTAACAGGCTCTTCAAAATCCTGGCATTGAGCTCACCGCGGTCATGCGGGGGATTGCGTATTCCACGGTAACCGGCACCCTGCAAACCACCGGAGGCGGCACTGGCAAGTATCGGATCCAGGTCAACGCAAGCTTGCTTGTCGGTCAAGGGCTCGATTTTGTCGAGCAGGTCACTGCGCCCGATTATATCCTCGAGCTTTTCAAATCCCAGGTAGGCCAGGTGACCACGGACCTCTTCGGCGATGAAACGGAAGTAGTTCATCACAAGGTCAGGCAGACCATGAAAATGCTCGCGTCTGAGTTGTTCATCTTGCGTGGCAATACCGGTCGCACAGTTGTTCAAATGGCAAATTCGAAGATATTTACAACCCAGGGCTACCATCGGGCCGGTACCAAAACCAAAACTGTCTGCACCCAGCAAGGCGCCCTTGATCACATCAAGACCTGTTTTTAGACCACCATCCACCTGTAAACGAACACGATCACGCATGCCATTTTCAACCAGGGCATGATGAGCTTCGGGTAAGCCGGTTTCCCATGGTGAGCCGGCATATTTCACCGATGTCAACGGACTGGCACCCGTGCCACCATCATGACCGGCAATGGTAATGCAGTCGGCATAAGCTTTCGCCACACCGGCAGCAATGGTACCCACACCACGCTGTGCAACCAGCTTGACCGATATCAGGGCATCAGGATTAACCTGCTTGAGATCAAAGATCAGTTGTGCAAGATCCTCAATCGAGTAGATGTCATGGTGGGGTGGTGGCGAAATCAGGGTGACGCCTGGCACCGAATGACGCAATCCTGCAATATGAACCGACACCTTGTGTCCTGGAAGCTGGCCACCCTCACCGGGCTTGGCACCCTGTGCAACCTTGATCTGCAGGATATCGGCATTGACCAGGTAATGCGCGGTGACGCCAAAACGACCCGAGGCAACCTGTTTGATATTTGAATTACGGTTTGAATTGAAACGTGCCGGATCCTCTCCGCCTTCACCTGAATTTGAATTTCCACCCAGTGTGTTCATTGCCACCGCCAGGGCCTCATGGGCTTCCGGCGACAAGGCTCCAATGGACATCGCTGCAGTATCGAAGCGCGGGAACAATTTTTTGGCAGGCTCAACACTTTCAATAGGGGTTGGATTTGGGGCCGGACGTAATCTCAACAGATCGCGTATTGATGCGGGTTGACGCTGGTTGATCAGGCGGGAAAATACGCCGTAATCCTTTTCTTCACCACTCTGTACCGCTTTTTGCAACGAGGTGACAACATCCGGATTATAGGCGTGGAACTCACCATCCCAGGTAAATTTCAGCAGACCGCCCTGGCTGATTGACTGGCCGAAATTCCAGGCTGATTCAGTCAGTTTCTTCTGATCCGCCTCAATCTCCCTGAAACCAGCACCGTCGATATTACCCGCTGCACCCGGGCAACACAGATCTGCAATTTCATAACCCAGTCCAACCGTCTCGAAAAGCTGTGCTCCCCGGTAACTGGCGACACAGGATATGCCCATTTTGGACAGGATCTTAAGCAGACCCTTACGGACACCAGTTCGATAGTTCTTGCGGTGTTTTAGTAAATCTCCCTTGAGTGCTCCCAGGGCGTGTAAATCGTTGATCACCTGGAAAGCCAGGTATGGATAAACCGCCGTTGCGCCGAGACCCAGTAACACGGCGAAATGGTGTGAATCACGTGTAGTTCCCGTCTCAACGACAATATTGCAATCACAACGCAGACCATCCTGGATCAAACGCTGGTGAACAGCACCGGTCGCAAGCGCTGCATGCATTGGCAACTTGTCCCGTGAAATATCACGATCAGTGAGAACGATGAGTACAGTACCATCCGCCACTGAATCAGAAACCTCCCCGGAAAGCCTGGTAAGCGCTGTCTGCAAGCCCTCTTGGGGATCATAATTGAGACTGAAGGTTTCATTTTTGTAATAGCGTTGGTTCAGTTCAAGCAAGGCTCGATACTTGACCACATTCAATACGGGCCAGGGTAGTACCACACGATGGGCCTGTTGATGGGTCTCCTGGAAAATGTTGTGTTCCCTGCCGATCAGCGTCTCAAGCGACATGGCTGATCTTTCCCTTAACGAATCTATGGCAGGATTGGTCACCTGGGCGAATTGTTGACGGAAATAATCATAGACCGGGCGGGACTGACGGGATAAAACAGCAATCGGTGTGTCATCACCCATTGAACCGGTGGCCTCAACAGAATTCTCTGCCATCACCCGGATGACATGCTCGCGCTCCTCGTTACTGATACCAAAGAGCTTTTGATAAACTGGCAGATCATGACTGGCATCTTTCATATAGACGTGTGCAGCCGTTTCTTCCAGTTCATCATCGCTGGAAATTCGAATGATATTCTCGGCCAGCCAGTCACCATACGGCTGACGTGATTTGAGGGAGTCATCAATCTCACGCGAGCGCCAGATATTGCCAAGCTGGGTATCAACCACAAACATCTCACCCGGCCCGACGCGGCCCTTTTCTACCACGTCAGCCTCGTCGTAGTCCCACACACCGACTTCAGATGCCAGCGTGATCCAGTTGTTTTTTGTGATCACATAACGTGCCGGTCGCAGACCATTCCGATCCAGATTGCAGGTCGCCACCCGGCCATTGGTCATGACGATACCTGCAGGACCATCCCAGGGTTCGACGTGCATCGAGTTGAACTCATAGAAAGCCCGCAATTCTGCTGACATATCCGGTTCAGCCTGCCATGCAGGCGGAATCAGGATGCGCATGGCACGGAACACATCCATACCACCGGCAAGAAACAACTCCAGCATGTTATCCAGCGAAGAAGAGTCCGAGCCCTCCTGGTTGACCAGTGGCCTGATCTTTTGCAGGTCGGGTAATAACGGTGTCTGAAATTTGGGCGTACGTGCTTCCGCCCAACTACGGTTGCCCTCGATGGTATTGATCTCACCATTATGTGCCAGATAACGGAATGGCTGAGCATACTTCCAATTCGGCAATGTGTTGGTTGAAAAACGCTGATGAAACAGGCAGATAGCACTTTTAAGCCTGGGGTCCTTCAGGTCCGGGTAGAACTCAGGCAGGTTTTCGGGCATAACCAGGCCCTTGTAAACCGCTGTCAGGTTGGAAAACGTTGCAAGATAGAACAGTTCATCCGGTTCCTTCAGATTCATGTTCTCATAGGCGGCCATGCGCCGGGCAACGAATAGCCTCCGCTCGGCATCGTGGGGATTCCAGCCCGGAGGTATGTTGACAAACACCTGTTCGATACATGGCATCGAATCCAGGGCCATTTGACCGCAAACGGATGGATTGGTCGGGACTGTACGCCAACCCGCGATGCTCAGTGTTTGATTCTTGATATGTTTTTTAAGCAGTTTGCGTGAGCGCGCCGCGATTTCCGGATCCTTATTAAGAAACACCATGCCAACACCGAAGAACCGACCCAGTCGTATATCTTCGTCCTCTGCTATTTCCCGGAAAAACGACTCTGGAAACTGCATCAACACACCGCAACCATCACCGGTTTTACCATCTGAAGCGACAGCACCCCGATGAGTCATACGGGTTAATGCGGTACAGGCCGTGCTCACCAGTTCGTGACTGGCCTCGCCATGTTGATGAGCTATAAGTCCAAAGCCACAGCTATCTTTGGCTTGGTCTGGCCGATACAGGCCTTTGATGTGGTCGCTTTGTTGCATATTCATGTTCTTAAGTTCAGCGCAACCCCCTATCCTACACGGTGGTGACTTTTTGAAAAGCCCTGATTGCAATATGATGCTTTAAGGACTCCTTTTGGAGCATATGAATATGCCCAACAGGCTTTTTATTTTATGTAGGGTGGGTAACTTGTTACCCACGATTGTTACCCACGATTCCAAGCAAAATCCGGATAAATGCAGTTCAAACACCCCAGTTCACAAAAAACCCCGGTCCTGATGACCGGGGTTTCATTTCTACCTCAGATTCTATATCAGGTCTCAGTCCATACGGACTACTGATACATGCGCGACCGGGTTTCTCCAGTCATAATCAGACGCCAAAAGATCACCTTCTCCACTGATACCACGGCTGATATGAACATGACCTTCTGCAAGACCCGCTGAGAATGGCTCGCCACCACCACCACATTGTGGACCGGGTATGTTGGCACACAGTTCATCATTCATTTCACTTCCGGCATCATAAGCCAGTGCCAGGCCTTGCGAAGCCTTTTTCGGCAGTCGCATAGAGTTGACTGCAACAAAGGTGTCATTGGTCGGCAACAACATTCCAGCCAGGCTCAAGCGGTTGTAGTTCCTATTTCCAGTGACATAGACCGTAATAGATTCGCCGGGATTAATCAGTGGATTTCCATCTTCCGTGATCCCGCTGGTTGCGGTCTCCATGACATATTCAGGCATCATATCCAGTGTCATCTTTAAACCATCTGTCGCACCACCCTCGGCAAGATCCGCCAGATCAGCAGAAGGCGCTTCACCCAGTTCGAAGAAACTCACGTCAGACGTGTGGCTTGCGACCAGCACCGGGGTAAAACTCTGACCGTGGGTAATATTGGTTATTGTGACGGCATAGGTGTGCATTTTGGGCTTTCCTTTACCTTTGTGATCGGCAATGGCAGTTGTTGATACCAAAAGGCCAGCCATGATTAGTGCTTTCGAAATATTCATAATGTCTCTCCTGTCGTAGTTTGCATCCAATGGCAACCGGTGATTTCCGCTCTGCCAGCGTGATACATTCTGTACCGGAAAAATCACGCTACTATCACTGTCACCCTGTTTTTTTCCTCTAATCATGAGCTTCTATATTATTGTTTTTATTACTCATTACAGATTTATTGAAAATCTCCTGTGATACTTTCGTGAGAATTCAGGTCTTCTTTTCCAAGCATGGGTGAATAAGAGAGAGTGCAGTGGACAAACGCCAGATTCTGATTGTGGAAGACGAACGTGATATTGCCAGCCTGTTGGCCTTGCATCTCAACGATGCCAACTTTGATGTCAGCCTGGCCGCTGATGGTCATGAAGGTATGCACCTGGCGTTCAGTCGACAGTGGGACCTCGTTATCCTGGACATTCGACTGCCGGGCCCGGATGGCTTGACCATTTGCCGGGCCTTGCGGCGTGAAATGGCCTACGTACCCATCCTGATGCTGACCTCCAAATCATCTGAGCTCGACCGGGTACTTGGCCTGGAGTTGGGTGCAGATGACTATGTCACCAAGCCATTCTCTGTCACGGAACTGGTGGCACGGGTCAAAGCCATTTTCCGGCGGATTGAATCGGTGGAGAAACGCTTCCCTGGTGGAGCGGAACATTTGTCCATTGGTGACCTGACAATCGATACCAGCGGCCGTGAAGTTAAAAAAGGCGCCGGGCACCTAACCCTGACTGCACGGGAATTTGACCTGTTACTTCACTTTGCCCGTCACCCGGGGCAGGTTTTTTCCCGCGCACAATTATTAGACAGCGTCTGGGGCTACGGCCATGAAGGCTACGAACACACGGTGAACTCACATATTAATCGTCTGCGCGCCAAGATAGAAAGTGACCCCGCTCAGCCGGAATTAATCGTTACATGCTGGGGTGTGGGCTACAAATTTGATGCGATACCCGTTCTGACGGGTGAGGTTTCTTCACTGTCTGCAGGTGGGCACTCCAAAGTGACCCCGATACAGCGTTAAGCAAAAAGATTCACTCAGGCTCCAATATGAAATCACTGTTTGCCAAGCTTTCCCTCGCCCTTTTAGTGGTTGTTACACTACTCGGTAGTGGGTTTTTCCTGATCGAACGTTACAGCACCCAAAGCTACTACGAGGAAATCACCCAACGTCTGAACGCTTCCATCGCCATGTATGTAACCGGTGAGCGTCAATTGATGGAGAACTTCGTTGTCAATAACGAAGCCCTGTCACTACTGGCCCAGCAGGCCATGGTTATCAACCCCACGGTAGAGATTTTCCTGCTCGATACGGAAGGAGAAATCCTGGCGCATCCTTTTCCAGCGGAAACCATAGTCCGAAATACTGTTGATCTCACACCGGTCAAGGCCCTGATTGGTGGTGATGTTGATATGCCATTACGTGGCACCGATCCGCGTAACCTGGACAGTGAAAAGATATTTTCGGCATTTCCAGTTACACACAATGATGTGTTACAGGGATATTTATACGCCGTACTTGGTGGTGCCAAATATGATGAACTGGCCAACAGTATTCGCGACAGTTATGTGCAGCGTCTCAGCGCAGGTGCGCTACTGGCCATTGTGCTCGGTGCTTTCCTGATCGGTTTACTGGTTTTTTGGTTGTTTACCCGCAGACTCAGCCTGCTTACCACCAATGTAAAAGCATTCACCGATTCGGGTTTCGGGGAGAATACAGATGGCCCCACACCCAGCCAGACCTTTTACAGCAAGGATACCCGGGCAAACTTCCCCAGCCACTCAAGGGATGAGATCGGTCAACTGGAATTTGCTTTTGGCTCGATGGCCGACAAACTTCACGAACAGTTTGAAAACTTGAAAAAAACCGATCAACTCCGCCGTGAACTGGTCAGCAATGTATCCCATGATCTACGCACGCCACTGGCATCCATGCATGGTTATGTTGAAACCCTGTTGATCAAGAATGATGAATTGGATGCAGACAAACGCCGCGAATACCTGGAAATTGCCCGTAAACACACCAAACGCCTGGGTGAACTGATTGGCGATCTTTTTGAACTCTCGAAACTGGATTCGGCCAGCATTCACCCGTCGGTGGAGGCATTCTCACTCGCAGAGCTATTACACGACATTGTTCACGAGTATGAGCTGGACGCTCAGAAACGTAATGTACAACTCACCATTGAAGCACCCAACGATCCCGCCATCGTTTATGCGGATATCGGACTGATGCAACGCGTGTTGGAAAACCTGATCCGTAACGCGCTTAAATTCACACCTTCTGGCGGCAAAATTGACATCCGCATAGACAGAAAACCCGGTGCTGTGCTGGTGGCAATTGAAGACACCGGTTGTGGAATAGCGGAGGAAGACCTGGAACACGTATTTGATCGATTCTACCGGGCAGAGAACGCAACCCAGACCGGTTCCAACAATGCAGGTTTGGGTCTGGCAATCGTACGCAAGATTCTTGATTTGCATGGTAGCCGTATCAGTGTCAGCAGCCAGCTTGATCAGGGCACCTGTTTCGAGTTTGACCTACCGACACAGCTTGCCGCTTAAATTCTTGCGTCCCATAACCAAATACTTTACGGAAAAAACTCCATTCCCGTAGGGTGGGTTATGTACAGGATGTACGGTACATCGCGATAGAGCACAGGGATGTGCGGCGCGATTCTATCAGTTTTGCACGTCTTGCCAATTGAGCTCACACACGTGCGCAATGAATTACGCACCCTTGTACGAGTTCATGCACATAGACATCCAACCGGTCTCCGTTGATGACATGCACTATTACCATTGCATCTCACGATGCATGAGGCAGGGAATTCTGAATATTTCCCTGGAATTTATGCATTCTATTTGAACTCCTGCTATTGTCATTCGCTCAAGTAAAAATGTAACTTATTCAGGATCAACCATGCGCATTTCTTCCCTGCTGGCAATAGCATTAATCCTCTTTAGCGGAAACCTCACCGCGGACGCGATTCGTCAAACCAAGGGGGACTTCCGTGATGCGTTCCGTCAACTGGACGTCGATTTGCCAACTGCTAATGTTTACCGTACGGCTTCCGGGGCACCCGGTTCGCAATATTGGCAACAGCGGGCAGATTACAAAATCAAGGTTCATCTTGATGAGACACTACGTCGCATTAGCGCCTCTGAAACGATCACCTACTCCAACCGTTCTCCGGACACATTGCGTTATATCTGGTTGCAACTGGACCAGAATCGTTTTAATGACAATTCACTCGGACGTTTGTCAGAAACGGCAAAGGATGCGGTGGGACGAAAGACCTGGACAGAACAGGATAAGGATGTTCTGAGTTATTCATCGATTGCAAAGAAGCAACTGGCCAAGGACATTGATTATGGTTTTGAAATCGAACGTGTAAGCGATGCAACAGGAAAAGAGCTTGCACACACGATCGTCGACACAATGATGCGTATTGATTTGCCGCAACCGTTGACATCCGGTCAGGCGATCAGATTTTCCATTGATTGGTCGTTCAATATCCTCCTGGAGGCACGGGCAGGCAGTCGTGGCGGCTATGAACATTTCAGTGACAATGACACCTACATCTATTTCCTCGCGCAGTGGTTTCCAAGACTGGCGGCCTATACGGACTATGCCGGTTGGCAACACAAGGCCTTTATCGGGAGTGGTGAATTTACCCTGGAGTTTGGGGATTACGAAGTTGAGATTACCGTACCCGATGATCACGTAGTCTCTGCCACGGGGGAGTTGCAGAACCCCGACCAGGTATTGACCTCGAAACAACGGCGGCGACTGGATGCCGCTCGAAATAAGGACAAACCGGTATTTGTTGTCACCAAGGATGAAGCGCTTGAGAACGAAAAGCAGAGATCCACTGGTAGTAAAACCTGGGTTTTCAAAGCTGACAATGTGCGTGATTTTGCCTGGGCCAGTTCGCGTAAATTTATCTGGGACGCAATGGTTCACAAGCAGAACGATTTGAACAATCCTGAAGTTCTTGCCATGTCTTTTTATCCTCCTGAAGCGGAACCCATCTGGTCAAAATATTCAACACACGCCATTGTTCACACCATGGCCGTATACTCCCGCTTTTCGTTTCCTTACCCGTATCCGACTTCCCAGTCCATCAATACATGGAAACGGGGTGGTATGGAGTATCCGATGATGACCTTTAATGGCTATCGACCGGAACCCTTCGAAGCAGAAAAGGACGATGCCGGTAAGGACAAACCGGTTGAGAACGCTCCCGATGAGACTTATTCCCGGCGTATCAAGTACGGCTTGATCGGGGTAATCATTCACGAGGTCGGTCACAACTATTTTCCGATGATTGTCAATTCAGACGAGCGTCAATGGACCTGGATGGACGAGGGTTTGAATAGCTTCCTGGAGTACCTGGCGGAACTCGAGTGGGAAGAAGAGTTTCCAGCGTATGGTGGTCACGTCAATGTGCTCGATTCCATCACCGAGTACATGGTCAGCGAGGATCAGGTTCCGATAATGACCAATTCGGAGTCATTGCTCCAGTTTGGCCCCAATGCCTATTCCAAACCCACGGCCGCCCTGATCGTTTTGCGGGAAACCATCATGGGTCGTGAATTATTTGATTTTGCATTCAGGGAATATGCACAACGATGGAAATTCAAACGACCGACCCCGGCAGATTTCTTCCGTACCATGGAGGATGCCTCCGCCATCGATCTCGATTGGTTCTGGCGTGGCTGGTTCTACTCCACAGATCATGTCGATGTTGCTTTGACCGATCTGCGTGAGTACAAGGTATCTACGGCAAACCCCGATGTTGAATCTGCCCTGAGTCGCAAGGAATATGCTACTGAAGTGCCCGAAACGCTTGCGCAAATACGCAATCGTGAAGAAGGGCGTCAATATTACCTGGAGAAACACCCGGAGTTGGCCGATTTCTATAATGAAAATGACCGTTTCACCCCCAGCAACAAGGACCGCAATGAATTCACGGAGATGCTGGACGATTTGGAGGACTGGGAGCACGAGACGCTCATGCGCGCTGTTGCCGAGGACGATTATATTTACTTCATGGATTTCGAAAACATCGGTGGCTTGCCAACACCCTTGCCTCTACTTATAACCTACGAAGATGGCAGTGAAGAAATGATGATTCTTCCCGCTGAAATCTGGCGCCGGGATCTTAACAAGATCACCAGGCTACTCATTCGCGACAAGGCCATCAGCACTGTGGCACTCGACCCCCGTCATGAAACAGCTGATGCCGATTTCTCCAATAATCATTTTCCAAGCCGTATCGAGAAATCCCGAATCGAACTTTATAAACAAGAAAAGGACGAGCGGGACCTGATGACAGATATGTTGCGCACAATACGAGTACGCAAAGGGGGCAATGACGGTTCTATTCGGAGCGTACCTTTAAAATCTACCCGTTGAACAAGATCATGGAATTGCGGACTGCCTGTTTGAGTATCGTTGCGTTTGCGCTGATGGGAGTGGTGTCATCAGTCACGGCTCATCGTGCACCCGGCAGTCTTACCAGCATTAAATGGAATGAGGTATCGAGTCGTACCGAGATCATTCATCGTCTGCACACCCATGATGCTGAGTTAGGTGTCGGCTCTTCCTTGAATATGACTGATTTATCGGTCGAGGGTGCTGAAGGACGTGCATACATCGCAATTTATATCGAGGAGCATTTTCACATCAAGGGACGTGAAAAAGAGCTCCAGCTTGAGCTGATCGGTGCTGAGCTCTCAGGCAACTATATTCTCGTTTACCAGGAGTTTCCGGAGCGCTTACCTCAAAATATACTGATTCACGACAGTATCTTGAGAGATGCATTTCCCGCGCAAATAAACCAGGTCAATATCGAAGATGGCGACAAGGTACACAGTCTCATATTTACAAAAGACGTTGGTTGGCTCAGCTACGAGTTTTCTTTACCGTAGGGTGGGTAACTTGTTACCCACGTTTTGTATTTCAATTACAAACCGATCGT
>CBDTVF010000035.1:0-13086 GCA_965363775.1 uncultured Gammaproteobacteria bacterium | reverse complement strand
ACAGAAAAAACACCCCCCCCTGCTCTTGAAATGTAGACAGCACAGCCCCAACTTTGCTGGCAGGCTGCGGTAAACATTAAAGAATGTATCCACAGGCACATAACAGTCCGGAACGGTTATGCCGTTGTGGTTTTATTGTTCATTATATTTAATTGATAAAAAATTAGGGAGAACTCCTTATGAAACTTCGTCCTTTACACGATCGCGTGATTGTGAAGCGAATGGAAGAAGAACGTATGTCCGCTGGTGGCATCGTCATTCCTGACTCAGCAACTGAAAAGCCTGTCCGCGGTGAAGTACTCGCGGTAGGAAATGGCAAAATTCTCGAAAATGGTGACAAACGTGCGCTGGATATCAGCGTAGGTGACATGATCCTGTTCGGTAAGTATTCGGGAACAGAAGTAAAAGTGGAAGGCGAGGAACTGCTCGTCATGCGCGAAGAAGACATTATGGCGGTTATCGAAGCCTGATAACCCCTTTTAAGTATTGAACGAATTGAGGATTAAACAATGAGTGCGAAAGACGTACGTTTTGGCGAAGACGCCCGTGGCAAGATGCTACGCGGTGTTAACGTTCTGGCCGACGCGGTCAAGATAACACTGGGGCCAAAAGGCCGTAACGTGGTGCTGGATAAGAGCTTTGGGGCTCCTACCGTTACCAAAGATGGTGTTTCTGTGGCTAAAGAGATCGAGCTGGAAAATAATTTTGAAAACATGGGTGCGCAGATGGTCAAGGAAGTTGCTTCCAAGACTTCTGATGTAGCCGGTGACGGAACCACCACCGCAACCGTATTGGCCCAGGCCATGTTGCGTGAAGGCATGAAAGCCGTTGCAGCGGGTATGAACCCGATGGATCTGAAGCGCGGTTTGGATAAAGCCGTTGGCGCGGCAGTTGATCAATTGCACGATATGTCACAGCCGTGTACTGATAGCAGCGCTATTGCGCAGGTTGGTTCCATTTCTGCCAACTCCGACACCAAGATCGGTGACCTGATCGCAGAAGCCATGAATAAAGTGGGCAAAGAAGGTGTTATCACCGTTGAAGACGCCACCGGCCTGTCCAATGAACTGGACGTGGTTGAAGGTATGCAGTTTGACCGTGGTTACCTGTCGCCTTACTTCATCAATGACCAGGCAGCCATGAGCGTTGAGCTGGAAAACCCGTACATCCTGCTGCATGACAAAAAGATCAGCAATGTACGTGATCTTCTTCCGGTACTCGAAGCTGTTGCCAAGTCCGGTAACCCGCTGTTGATTATCGCTGAAGACATCGAAGGTGAAGCCCTGGCTACTTTGGTAGTTAACTCCATTCGCGGCATCGTTAAAGTATGTGCAGTTAAAGCACCTGGTTTCGGCGACCGTCGTAAAGCCATGCTGGAAGATATCGCTATCCTGACCGGTGCTACCGTGATCGCTGAGGAAGTGGGTCTTTCTTTAGAGAAAGCCACCATGGAAGAGCTTGGTTCTGCCAAGAAGATCCAGATCACCAAGGAAAACACCACGGTTATTGACGGCGCTGGCAGCAGTGACGACATTTCCGGCCGTGTTAACCAGGTTCGTGCCCAGATCGAGGAAGCCACTTCCGACTACGATCGTGAAAAACTGCAGGAACGCGTTGCCAAGCTGGCCGGCGGTGTTGCAGTGATCAAGGTTGGTGCTGCAACTGAAGTCGAAATGAAAGAAAAGAAAGCCCGCGTTGAAGATGCCCTGCACGCGACCCGTGCTGCGGTTGAAGAAGGTGTGGTTCCCGGTGGCGGTGTTGCACTGGTTCGCGCACTTGAAGCGGTTAAAAGCCTGACCGGTGATAACGAAGACCAGAACGTTGGTATCGCTATTGCTTGTCGTTCGATGGAAGAACCACTGCGCCAGATCGTGGCTAATGCCGGTGAAGAAGGCTCTGTTGTTCTGAACAACGTTAAACACGGTGAAGGTAACTACGGTTACAACGCAGCGACCGGTGAGTATGCCGACATGATCGAATCCGGTATCCTGGATCCGACCAAGGTAACCCGTTCTGCTCTGCAGAATGCAGCTTCTATCGCTGGCCTGATGATTACCACTGAGGCCATGGTGGCCGAACTGCCTAAGGATGATGCCCCGATGGGTGGCGCTCCTGATATGGGCGGTATGGGTGGTATGGGTGGAATGGGCGGCATGATGTAAATCATGTAGTTCATGTTTCCTCACCTGTTTTACCAGGTAAGATTAAAAGCCCCGCTTCGGCGGGGTTTTTTTTGTCTGCAATGTCCTTTTCTCAACTTTTGAGAAACCTTTCGAATAATGTACAAGCCTGGGAGCCTCCCCACCCTGATTTGAAGCCCATCTGACAGGAGTACAAATTGCAGCTCACTTTGGAAACGACCACCCCAAAAGAAGAGGTTGTAAGACCTGCAAAATACCGGCACCCGCTTAAAAACTTCCGTAGCCTGGCCATTGCCAATGGGTCGATCTCCAAAGAGGACGATATGGGCGTGTTACGCAAGGCTTGTCTAATACATGGTCTGAATAAAGCTGGCTGGCGATTTCTGAATCGCTACGGCAAAAACGCCTATGCAGCGGTTTTTTCAATGCTTGAAGATACTGAAAGTGTTTTTGAAATGGTCTTGTTTTATGTCATCTGGCAATGCCGTGGGGGGCTTAAGGAACCGCTGGCCGTTGAGTTGGGCAAGCGTCTTATCACATGCCTGGGTGGAATTTACTGTCCTGATCTCACAATAGACCCACGTATCACAAAAGTTGCCAATGATCACTGGAACAAACTGGCCGACCCGGCAGAACGTCATCATTTTGCCCAGGAAGAATGGATACGGGTCATTAACTGGATGCGCGACGAACAACCCGTATTCGATCGTAACCAGTGGCGTTCGGGATGGCAGGCCATCTACCGTAAATTTCAGAAGTGGCAGAGGTTAAATCCCGAGCGAAATACCTGGAAATCTATTCTGCCAGCCTTTGACCAGGGTGGTATTCATGTCATGCCGTTAATCAGTTCGTACGACCTCGCTCAAGAAGGCTATCGGATGCGTCATTGTGTGGCCTCGTATGCAAAGCGTTGCCTTTCTGGCAACTATCGCCTGTTTTCCATTTCTGAGGTATCCAGTGGCAGACCTTTGGCGACTATTGGAATCCTTAAAGAGGAAAATTACTGGAAAATTGACCAGATCAAGGGCAGGTTCAACCAGGCACCGGAAGCCGGTGCCGCACGTCTTGGCCTGGTTATCCAGCGAGAATACTTATACCAGGAGGAATTAATATCCAGAGAGAAATCCAGAAATAAAATGATGGAGCGCAATCGTTGTGTAGAGCAGCTACGTGAAGAACACGAGGCATATTTATGCAAACAACACGAAATACCGGAAGTGCTCAGAGATCAACTAAGCTTTGAGGAAATTGACTTTCTTAAGATACACGCCGCACGGTTGAATGCCCTGGCATCAGGCGAACTGCAGCCAAATGCCTATGAGCAAGTACGTTTTATTGCAGTAACCAAAGGGATTTTTCGTCCGAGAGCAGAGCCTGAACGAATATGGGTGAAGTATCAGAGACTGCTTAACCTTTACTCTTTTTCCTTTAACTCAACAACAAGCATCTCAGCCGCGTCAGACAGGTAGTCCTGTGGATTATCACGACAGTAGTTTTCAAGCCACCTCACAATCGACGTAGCAGGAAAATCCTGGCCGAGAACGGAGTCAGTATCTTTTTCCAGAGCACTTTGGTAGTTCACACCGGAGATAAAACCTTGCACCCACGTGACTGAGCTATAAAGCTTCGCAGTATTACTTCGCTTAGCGGACACATAGTCCGGGCAACTAAAGTTACCCTCGCCTTTAATTGCCCAATCGCCCCAACTAGCCGTTGAAACAAGTGCCAATATGACTGGCAGAATCAATTTCTTCAAAACAGTTTCCCTGATTCAATTGCTACTATCGAATAGCTGTCATCCGGTGCAGCGAACTGCACCAGTGACTCATTCCCCTAACTTATTCTTTGGCAAGATCAGGTATCACCAACTCCTGACCCGGGAAAATCTTATTGGGATCTTCCAGTAACGGTGTATTGGCTTCGAAGATTTTCATGTATTTGTTACCACTGCCATACATTTTCCTGGAGATGCCCGACAAGGTATCACCCGGTTTTACAGTGTACTTTCGCACTGTCTCTTCAGGTTCAATTTCTTCGGCCACTTCCGCAATCACTTCCTCAACAACCACTTCTTCAGCCACAACCACTTCTTCCACCGCGGGCTCGGGTGCCCCGACGACCATATTGTTCTGCACACTGCTTATGCTGGGAATGTCGTTGCACAGTTCGCAGATACGATCACTTTCGGACTGACTGGCAACAGGGCCGGAAACTGCCATCGAGCCATCCTGGTTAAATTTGAATTTTAAATTTGAAGGATCAATACCATTTTCACGTAAAACAACACTGGGTGGCTTAACCGCTTCTTCTGGTTTTACTTTGTCACCACCGAGAATCTTGCTGAATGCATCCATGAAACCCATGACACCACGCTCCTATGTTGTTGTTACACCAGTACTCAGTCTAGCTTGAAAAAAGCCTTTGTAAAGCGCAATTAACAAAAATCAGGTGCTATAGACTGAACCGGGAACAGTTCAAGACTTAATCAGGTCATCAATAATCGGGACTGATTTTGAGCCGGGGAAAACCCGTTGGTCCAGAAAACCTTCCTTAAGATGCAGGTGTTGCGCCAGGACGCTTTTGAATACACCGCGTAAATCGGTAGTCGGCTGCAGATCACGACCTTCGTACAGGTTTGATGCAGACAGACCGGGCCAATCTGCTATTACACGCCCGCCATTTACAGCACCACCAAGCAGCATGGCTGCCGTAGCAGTGCCATGATCAGTGCCAGCTGTACCGTTGACCTTAACGGTTCGTCCAAACTCGGTAACCACAATAACCACTGTTTTGGACCAGTCACTGCCCAATTCTTCATGCAAGGCCAAGATGCCCTGATCGAGAGCTTTGAACTTAGTCGCAAGTCTGCCGTTTGAAGCACCTTGCCGGGCGTGGGTATCCCAGCCACCCGATTCAAGTACTGCAATCCTGGGTCCATTTTTTTCTGACAGGAATTTTGCTGTTGTCTTGAGCAATGCTTTCATTTGCGCTGCTTCATTGCCACGTTTCTGGCGTGTTCCGGACATCCCCTCGGCAATTTCCTTCACATGAAGTGCCTGTTCCAAACGACTGGCAAAGAAAGGGTCATGTGCGTACAAGGATTCTATACGCCGCAGTGTGTCTTCATTGGCATCCCGCATCCTCGAAGGTGCCCAGCTTGTCACCGATTGATTGCCACGCAGTACCAGCGGCGTGTTTTGTGATATCGCGATTGCGTTTTCCTTTCCTTCACTGGTTTTCAATGGTTCCAGGGCCCGGTTCAACCAGCCATCACGCTGAAAACCGTCCGTGGTTGCGCCATTCTCCAGCTTATCCTGTCCGTCAAAATGCGATCGTTGCCGATAGGGGCTGGCGACGGCGTGAACAAACAGGGCCTGCTTTTTTTGATAGAGCGATTGAGTGTGCTGCAATGCCGGATGGATACCGAATAAGCCGTCGGCTTTCAAGACACCACCCTCCTCACCGGGCGCCGCTAACGCGAGTTCACCACGCAAACCGGCGTAGTTACCATCACCATAGGGCGGCAGCATCGCGAGCCCATCCATTGCGCCACGCAGTATCACCAACACCAGGCGTGCATCCGTCTCTGCGTTTGCCATCATCAAACCCGGAAAACCGGCTGCCAGTGCACCGATACCTGCACGTTTTAACAATTCACGTCTGCGCAACATCAGCTATCTCCGCTGGAAATCAGGTGAGGCTAAAAGCAGGGTAGTGCCCTGAACGACACTCTCTGCCCGGCTGACTGCTGTGCGTGTGTGATCACCGAAAGTCGCACCCAAAACCATTTCACCCAGTTCCATTGGCTTAACGCGGGAGCCAGTTTTTCGGGCGACTGAATTTGCCCATTCGATGCGTTTGTACAAAGCATCCGCACCACCCCAGTGATCTGACGTATCGGGCCAACCTGCCGGAGAACCGGGCCGGAAAGGCATTTGTCCCATCTGTTCCAGTGCAGTAATGATAAGTTTGGTTTTGTCGGGAACGTGGTCGAAGGCCCGGAATGTTGAAATAACCAAATCCTGTGGTGTCTTGTATTTGCTCAGTGGTGTTTTCCATGCCTCCTTTGAATTCACCAGCGCAGCATGGACCTGGGGCAAGTCTCCTCCACTTTTCAGAAACACTGATGCGACTCGTTTGACCATCTTTTCAGGTGGCTCGTCGGCAACAAAATGACGTACTAGTTTAGTGGCAATAAAACGGGCGGTGGAGGGATGTGCTGCAAGTTTGCGCAGTATGGCTTCACCCTGCGCGATTCCCTGTTGCTGATACTGCTCACCCATAATCGACTGGGTGCCCGGTTCATGAATATTCTCGCGAAATGTGAACGCGCCGGGTGTTCCCTGTTTAAAACGGCCTTGATCACTACCCACTGACCAACCGGTTAAAGCTCGCGCAAATGCCGTGACATCGGTCTGCTTATATCCACCGTTAACACCCAGAGTGTGCAATTCGAGGATTTCCCTGGCAAGGTTTTCATTGATATCGGAAGGCCGGTTTTTGTGTTTTTTAGGTACTTTGGCAAGCCTGGAGTTGGGGCCTGTTGAGCGCTCGTTATCCAGGTACAGGATCATAGCCGGGTGCTTTTCCGCAGCCAACAACAGATCGATGAACTTAGCGCCAAGATTCGGTCTTACAACTTCATTTTCATAAGCACCTGCCAGCGCGCTGATCGGCTGCTTATTTGCAGATACCGCAAAATGATTGGACCAGAAGTACACCAGGCGTTCGTGAAAGGGATACTCAGTCTGAACTGCATTTTTGAATCGTGCGCTGACCTGGTCCGAATAATAGGAACGAACGGTTGAGGCATAATTGTATTTGCTGTCCTTCTTGGTTTCAGCTCCATTCTGCTTTTTCATCTCGCGTTGCCTTTTCCGGACATGCAGGACGTCCGTCAGAATTTTATCCGAGCGCGGGATACCGCTAATACCAGAAGACTGACTCGAAGGACCCTTTAACTGGTCCAGCAAGTAAGCTTTGGGGTCCTTTTCCAACTTCTTAAGTTCGCCCGGTCGTGCACCGAGCCCAAATCGATTGGCAGCTATGGCAGATTCAATACTCATCATTTAGTCAGAAAGAACTGTTTTCCCTGGTTTGTATTAACAATTTCAAAATGAGTCTAGCAAACAAATTCTTGCTGAAAAGCGCTGCGTGGCAAATTTACCTGTCTTTACCTTAGTCGATGCCTGGGTGAAAAACACTTCGTAGGGTGGGTAACGTGTTACCCACGTGTTACCCGTCTGATTGGCTTCAACCTCGTGCGTAATAACACCGCGCCCTACGGGTACCCGCGTTTTACCAACCCTGGTGGTTTTGTTCCCGTGGGTAACGAGTTACCCACCCTACGAAACGGTGTTACCCGCGTTTTACCGACCATGGTGGTTTTGAACCCTACGTAGGGTGGGTAACTTGTTACCCACGAGTTTAACCGTGCGTAATGGCACAGCACCCCACGTAGGTGTTTATTTACGCCTGTGAAACATCGTCGGATGGAACCGTAAGGAACCTTACCAGACCACCCCAGCGCTGGTCGGTGTTGAATGAACGCTTGAGATAGAAGTTTCTCCGGTAAAAATGTGTCCGCACCACTTCAATGCCCTTGTTCGACATTCTCATGCAGAAATCCTCGAGAAGCGCACTGCCGAGACTGTTGCTCTGTAGTTGTCGTGCGATGACGAGACCATCCAGGTAAACAACCCTGTCACTCTCGACTTTATAGCAGACACCACCGACAAGTTGATCAAGGCTATCGACAACCACGAGGAACTGATCGTGTTCAGAAACAACCTTGTGATAGCGCTGACGCAGGAAGAGCCGATAAAGCTGTCCAACCTCGGAGGGCTCCGTGGCTTCCCTGACATAGTAATGTGTGCCATCACTGGCAATGATTTGCGATTTAACGACCACATGCTTGATATTTTTATCACCGATAGCCAGAACCTCAAGGTCAGGAACTGTATGCGCACGCGGGAAGACCAGGTGGCCAAACACCTTTCGATCATCCCGCTGCTCAAGGGTCGCCTGCAATTCAGACAAGGCTGGTGATGAAATTGCCGATAAGCCCGGGTTTTCATGTAAAACACCCAACAGATAATCGAACGCGACGCAGACCTCATCCGCCGCACTACCAAAGTAGGTGTGGCGATACATGTGATAGCGTGCGATTTCCCCAAGACCATCGATTCTGTAAAGGTTGTACACTGTATCGATCAAATCGGCCCTGGCCTCCGATGTCGCATTGGGATTGACTTCATCCCATTCCTTGTAGCGTTCAATGGCATTCCTGAGAGACAGCTGAACATGATACTGCTGATCGAGTTTTTCCAGGTAGGTGGTTAGTTTTCTGCGAAGTTTCTTTTCAGAAACCATGTTCTCGCTGGTCAGATCCTCTTTCAGTTTGCATAAAAATTCACGTCCCTCATCCAGGCCGAGACCCTCGATGCAGGCATCGAAGATCCACGCAAAATCGAGCATTTCGCACGACCATGGGTAGTGCATGGCTGTCTGTCGATAAAAGTTCTTGATGATCGGCCTGACAACACACAGCGGTCCGTTGTAGTCCTGCCACCCGCCAAGAGAAAGAATGGTCGCCCCTGAACGGTAGTCCGGTTCCGGTACAACCACGTTTTTGGGCGACAGATGGCCGGGCACAATCTGGTAACCGCTGTTACGACAAGTCGAAAAAAATGCCGCCGCCGCGCGGGTAAATAGCTTGCCAAGAAAACCCGGTTGTTGCCTGGCGAATACATTCGTTCGGGAGCTATTGAATTCCCGGATCCGTTCCCCGACTGTCAGGTCACTGACATAAGCGACAGACAGGATACCCAGATCAGGGCGGCTGCAACCCAGCCGAGGTAGTGTCCCTGGGCCGTGTGGGTGATCGGAAATCGCCATCAGCCAGCGCAGCACCTGTCTCACTGGTTGGGCAGCGTAGTCCTCCCGCAATGTCAGCGTCAGCTCGTAGTGATTGCCATCACCGGAGTTGATACTGACGCGATACACGTGACGGCCACGTTGTGACAACAAGCGTGAAAACCAGATACCGCCGGCAGGAACACTCTTCAGATCAAAGGCAAAAACATCGAATGCGAGTGCGATGGATTGATGCAGGAAGGTTGTTCGCGAGAAAGCCTCGGTCAAACGCCATATTTCGTAATCGGTAATTCCCTGTTCAAATACCAGGCGTTCTTTCCAGTCGCTTTCCTCGTACAAGTTGGTTTTCTCGCGAAGATCTGTCTCGTACCACTTTCCGAGGTCGACGAGCAAAGAATCTGCCCTCTTCATCAGTCCTGCATCGGTCTGTTGCACGACCCAACTGGCAAGCTCTCCCCTGATAGCGTAGTAAAACTCCGGGTTGGTCTTCACGAAATCCGCCATCAAAGTCAAAAGCTTTCCGATTTGATCGGCTACCACCGGCGTGGCCGGCCAGGTGAGTCGGTTGCGATAGTGCATCATGCGCAGACGAAGCGCCTCAAGCCGTCGGCGCTCGATATTTTTGTTTCCGATCCTGTGGATAAAGTCGTCGTTGAGAAAAGACAAACCCGAATTAAGGAACGCAGGATAAACATTGCGATAATCAGGCATCGGTCGGTTGAGCAATATGATGCTGTAGGCCTGGCAACGAATATTCTCGACGGGGTGACGGGCCAGGGCCTCCAGTCGACGTGCCACCAAAGAAACCATGCGGTCTTCCGACTCGACAAGGATGGATTCTAGTTGATCTATCGCTGCACTGGCGATGGGTTCTGCCTTGTACAGTGCATCGGTGAATAATTGGTGTGCACGCCGGAGTTTTTGGTCAGAAATTGCCACATTGCCATACTCAACCATGGTCACTTCAGCATCATCGCGGTGCGGCAAAAATATGTGTGTGGCGACACCCTTAAACTGTGTGTCCCAGCCTTCCTTACAAGGGCAAAACGCCAGCAAGGCAGGGTTACCCGCCCATAGCAAGGGTTGGCGGGCAAACAGACCGAGGTCCAGGACATTGTCCTCACTCACATACTCAAGATCACCAATCAAAACCCTATCATCGACTTTACGAATAGCCAGGTAACGATCACGGGCAATATCATGCAATCCATCACCCGTACATACGATATTGTCAGTTTCCAGTATGCCCAGATCACGGAAGAACCAGCGCGGCACTCGAATCGTCAAGCCCGGACAACTGAACTCGACATAATTGCGCACGTACAGTTCATTAATGGTGGTCGCAAAATTCTTCTCGACCTGCTTACGACGGAAAGAGCCCTTGGGTGTTAATTCGCCTTTCTCTAAATCGAAATCACGATCCAGAATAGCCACATTGACGACACGTTCATATGGCATCAATTCCTGGTTTGCCGCCGTCGTGATGTTCTGGAAATAGAGTTCGCGCTCCTGCTCCGACCTGGTATCACTAAGTAACTGTTCGTCCGAATCAGGAACGATCAACAGGACGTTATAGTCGCGTGCATCTCCAACCAGGAAAACACTCTTGATACCCGGGACGTCATCGAACTTCCGTTCCACACGCCGTGGGGCAACTGTCTGACCACGATTGTTTTTGTAGATGTCCTTAACCCGGTCGACGATCTCATATTGCCCATCCTCATCAATCTTGAAAATGTCCCCCGTTTTCAACCACGTCACATCGGTTCGTGCATTAAAAGACGCAAGCCCGGGATCATCGCCATCAAGCTGTTCAAGATAGCGCGCCATATAAGGACCACCTATCTCCAGTTCACCCTGCTCTGTCAAACGGGTGAGCATTCCCGGTAATGGGAAACCAACCGAATTATTTCGATACTGATATGGCAGCGTCATCGTAGTACCGCCAGTCGATTCTGTCATACCAAAACCGCTACACAGTGCAACCTGATTGCGTTGAAAAAACTTAAAGGTTTTAGGAGAAAGAAATCCCGCTGCGGAAAGGCCCCAGCGCAGGCGATCACCAACGACAGAACGAAAGACAGCCTGCTCCACTTCAGCTGGAGCCGAGGCATCGAGTTGATCAAGACATTGCTGCTGTATCTGTCGCCAGCGTAGCGGAATGCCTATGAGCCCGGTTGGTCGTACTTCCGAGAGTCGTTTTAAGAAGGTTTCCCGGGACGTATTGCCGGCAAATACGTAGGTGCCACCCCAATACAACATTCCCATCATTTCGAGATAACGGCCAAAGGTGTGAAACAAGGGCAGATAGCAGAACAACACTTCGTCGCGTCCGACATCAGGTAAAGCCGCGGCACGTGCGAATCGTTTTGTCACAAGATTGTAGTTGGTGAAGGCTACACCCTTGGGTTCCCCGGTGCTACCCGATGTAAACATGACCGTGCTGACTGCGTGCCGATCGCGTGCAGGCTGTTTTGCCAGGATATCATCGGCCTCATCTGCAGAGATATAGGAGCATGCTTCACCAAGATAAAGATCATTGTCCCGCAGAACACGGTTGTGAGGATCGGTGACGAAAACCTTAAGCTTGATACCCGTTTGTTTCTGCACATCAATCAACCGATGCAAGCGGGCCTCGGTATCCGTGACAACAATGTTAATACCCAGTGTTTTGACTACATACGCGATGGTGTCACGATCGAAGTGCCTGTCGATCGGCGAATCAAGTATGCCAAATGTCAGGCAGGCCAGATCCGCACAGGCACCTTCGGGTGAGTTATCCATATATAGCAGAACACGAGGTTGTTCGACCGCCGAGTAAAAAGCGGCGGCGATCATTTTCATGTGAGCGAACACCTGCTCGTAACTCCACAGCGAGGGACCCTTATCCGCCTCGCGGAACAGAAGTCGTTCGGGGTGCTCCCCAACACGCTGCTCAAACAGTGTTTTTAATGTATATTTCGAGGAATCGACAATGCTAAACATCAGGTCGGCCCATTGATAACGGGCTTCGGAGGAATCAATAGCGGTCAGGAATTCGGACCTGCCGGTCATGTTGAGATAGTCGTGCCAAACATCGGGGGCAATACGACCACTGTGACCAGAGGCAATGGTGCTTTCAACGAAGGCCAACAGTGCCCGGGCCTCGTCTTTTAATGCTTTGTCTTCGCCTTCAGTGGTTCTGAATGGCTGCATGAGGGCGAGCAGATCCTGCTCGTAATTGGTTATTTTTGATTGAGACATCGAAGGCTTTCCTTGCGCCGGGCAATGAGGTTGATATCCAGATGGATGTTACTTGTTATTGCGGTCAAAACCCAGACTAGTGCAGTGTCAAGCCTCTAATGTAGGGTTCAGAGCCATCAAGATTCACATTGACAGTTCGCTCGGCTGGCGAATATATTCATTGGTCTGTTCAATCCCCAAAACCCTTATGCTGTCAAAGCTCAACAGCCGGGAGAAAGCATGCCGTTTCATCATTACGCACGAAAACTCTTCACGACCGGCTTGCTGACAACGCAGCTTGGCTGCGCCATACCCGCTGCCTTGGCTGAGTCGGTCAATTGCAATACACAGCTTGAGCCAGAGGTGATTACTTCACCATTTCTGTCCGTATTAACATTAAACATGGCCCATGGACGCAAGGATTCTTTCAACCAGATGTTTCAAAAGACCAGCAAGACCCGTCTTAACCTGGAAGAGATAGCAGACTTCATCAGCGACAGCGGTGCCAATCTCGTTGCCCTTCAGGAAGCCGATTTTGCCTCACGCTGGTCGGGGAAATTCAACCACGTGGAGTTTATCTCTGAACGAAGTCCCTACCCGTGCCAGGTTCATGCCCACCATGCGAAGAAATATATGTACGACTTTGGCACGGCATTGCTGTCCACCGTACCCTACACCCACAGCCTGACACATACATTTAGACCGTCATGGCCAACCACAAACAAGGGTTTTGTGATGGGCGAAGTGCTTTGGAACCCGGGTGGTGAGTTGGCGGAACCCGTCACTGTCAGCATGATTTCCGTGCACCTGGATTTTTCCCGCAAAAAAGTCCGTGAGGCCCAGACGG
>CBDTVF010000034.1:0-13276 GCA_965363775.1 uncultured Gammaproteobacteria bacterium | reverse complement strand
CCAGGTAACCGAATGAACCCTCAATCAGGTGATCTATCGGTACACCATTACCGGAAACCAGCGCACCAATGATCGCGGCAATGGCCAACGCTACGGCAATTGGCTGCTTCAATGCAAACGATGCAATGGCGAAAACACCCACCATGACGATCGTGTAAAAACCCTCGGGCCAAAACCATTCCATCGTTTTGGTTAACTCCTATTACGTAATGGGTGCTGTTGAACTAATTCAGAAACCGACCGATATCCCCGGCAAGTAAATCATCGTATTCCGGAAGGCCTTCGATATCGAATGCCTCACCGCTTTCATCGGCATAAGCATCTGCCAGTTGTTTGAATAAGCGTAAATGCATTCCAACACGATGCGTCAATGGGTACTTCGGATCGCTCACGACATCCCCATCTTTACGCCAGCGGTCCTGCCCGGGATTGGGGCTTTCGCTGAGAAACGAAAGACAATCTGTCGCATTACCGATTTCCAGATGACTTAAACCCCGATATTTTGTATTGGATTCTTCAAGCTTCATGCTGATATGAATGTCTTCTTCCAATGCGAGCAACGCATAGGCTGCGGTTTCCAGCCCGCGTGGATGGGAAACCAGGGTGTAGGCCAGACGCTTGTTGCCACCCGGGCGGTAATCACCATCGGTCTGTATCTTTTTCTCCGGGGTATCGGCTTCGTGCATGTCGAGGCTCAGGTCGACCTGTTCCTGCTTGATCAGGGCAATGATGGCGTAGGATAGCTGTTCGGTGGGTGTGCCTTCAGGATTACCGGGATAGGTACGGTTCAGGTTGCGCGATTCAGCGCCGTTCTTCAGTTTGTATCCTTCCGGGTTGATATAGACATCCGGATCCGCCGTCTGCTGATCTTTGGGATCGGTTCGCCTGTCGCCATAGATAAGATATCGTTCACCGGAGCGTGACTGGATCAGTTGTCGATGTTCAACGTGATTACGGCTGTCTTTCATCGAAAGGGCGCTACGGTTTGCATAGGGAATGACGATCAGCTTTCCTGCTGTCATCACACTGTTTTCTACCATTACCATTCCGGAGACGACGCCGGCCAGTTCGTTGCCATGGGTCCCACCCAGTAGCAGAGCGGTGGTACCGGGTTTGCCGCTGTCGAGAATAAAAACATCCGTATCCAGGTTGGTGTCTTTAAGCGGAGCGAAATAGTCGGATAACTTGCGTTGATCGGTCACGCCCTCACCAGGCCGGATATCAGGATTAATGTTCTTACTCAAGGCAACAGCCGGTAGCAGGAAACAAATCGCTAACAAGCCTGTTAATTTATATATTTGTGCGATTCTATTTTTCATTAAAATTTATTTCCTTGCCGGACTTTCCGGTGCAGCGGCACCACCATGACGTCTGATGGAACCGACCCCGGTCAACACGCCCTCTTTAACAGCGATTGCGTTCGGCCCGCCAAAATACAGGTCTGGGTGCTCGTATCGTTTCACCTTGTGGCCAAGCTGTTCCAATAAGTCCACGGTTTTCTGTGGAAAATCGTCTTCCAGCTGTATCTCCTTGTAGGCATCATAGCCGGTGAACTTGGGTGTTCTGATCGCCAGCTCCAGGCTCATGTCAAAATCGATCAGGTTAACCAGTATCTCGATAAGCGTTGAGCCGATACGGCCAGCACCCGGGGAGCCCAGCACCCAACGAACCTCACCATCCTTTTTGACAACCATTGGCGCAATGGTTGTACGCGGACGTCGTCCCGGTTCCAGGTTGATCGGGCTGCCCTCGACCGGCTGGCTCTTGAAATTGCCAAGCTCATTGTTCAGAAAATAGCCGTCCACCATGTTACCCGTGCCAAAAAAGCTGGAAATGGTCTGTGTCCAGGACACCGCATTGCCGGCTTTGTCTACCACCGAGAAATGGGTAGTCGATGGAGGTACATCCTGGGTCGTGCCCTCTATGACTGCTTTCTGCCTGGCTTCCAGCATCACATCCACGTAGCTCGCGCCGTTCTCATATGGACCGGGATCACCGACTCTTTCCGTATACCAGGTCGCCGGATCTGATGCTTTGGACAGGTCAATCCGCATCACACGCTGACGCGCATAATCCTTACTGATATAGCCCTTTTCGGGGATGTAAGAATTGGTTTCGGGATCACCAAGCCAGCGACGTTGATCCAATGACGTCAGGATCATGGCTTCCTGCATGATGTGGATCGCCAGGGGGTCAGCCCAGTTCATAATGGCCAGGTTGAAATGCTCAAGTATATTTAAAGTAGCGAGGATGCGTGGCCCGCCGACCGGGCTGCCTGGAACGCTGAGTTCGTAACCCCGATAGGTTCCCTTGATCGGCGTTTTTGCCAATGCGCGGTAAGCCTGCATATCGGATTTGCGGGCCCAGCCATCGTTTTCCTGCATAAAACGGTCAAGATCATCGGCCAGTTCACCCTTATAGAAGGCATCGACACCTTTATCAGAAATGATTTTCAGTGTCTTGGCCAGTGCCGGGTTCCGAAAGGTTTCCCCCACTGTCCAGGGCATGCCGTCATTCAGGAATTCGGGCGCATTCTTGAACAGGACTTCCCAACGATCCATGTTTACACTGGAAAAGGTTTCGTTAACTTCGAATCCCTCTTCCGCCAGCCGGATCGCCGGTGCAATAAGGTCTTTAAGTGGCAGACTTGCCAGTTCAAGCGCCTTGCCAATGCCGGCGGGCACCCCGGCTACGCAATAACCCTTCGGTGTATATTTCAGCTTGCTGAGCTCGCCTGCCTTATTCAAATTCTCATAGTTCGCCAAAGCCGGGGCCGTACTACGAAAATCGATGGCAAGCTCACGCCCGTCTGCCATCACGGCGACCATGTAGCCTTCTCCACCCAGTCCTGAAGCGTAGGGTTCTACAACCCCCAGCGCCAGGCTCACGGCGATAGCCGCATCCACAGCGTTGCCACCTTTTTCAAGTATTTCAGCGCCGGCCCGGGCGGCCAGTGGGTGAGCCGCCGTTACCATACCTTGTTTTGATTGCAAGGTTGGTGCGACCGTCACTGCGTGAACAGCAGATGTCGACAGCAACCAGCAGATGCCAACCAAGAGCCACAGGACATTACGTTTCATTCCTAACCACTCCCAATTCAGATAGCTTGTATTCCGTCTGATGACGCTTAACGAACGGGTTTCAGAGAACTTCCCACTCCGTTAACACCAGGCTCAATGGTTCAGTAGTCCCACGAACTGATGGTGCAGGAATTACCTCCAAATCTGTCCCTTCTACCAGGCCGGTGAACAGACCATCGTAATCACCGCCTTCCACAACGATCAGTTTATCGGCCATGGGAACTGCTTCGACAATAAATATGTCGGTTAGTGTGCCACGGCGCCCCTTACCACCAATATGCATGACCAGCACTTTCATGCCCTTGGCTTTGGCCGCTTCGATGACCTCATTCATCCGCGCAATTTCAGCGCCCTTGTCGATACCGGCCTCGCCCAGTCCCTTCGAACTGCCTGCGACGACGGTAATAAGGACTTTTTCATCCTGCAAACCATCCGCCTGCAGAGTTTTCTCCAGTCGACCTTCAACTCCGAGTTTCTTCAGGACAACCCTGATCATCATGGCGTCCGGACTCTGCCCAAATGGTGTCAGGACAACGTCTGCGGCCAAAGAGGCACTACTAAAAAACGTAGTTGCAACACCGGCCAAAATCATCCGAAATAAATAGTTTTTCATAGCACTTCCTTTAATTGTAAAAGCCAATAAGCAATGGACAGCCTTTTTCACAAAAGATCTTCCGTCAATGGCGTTTGTTTAAATCTGACTACTCCGCAGAAGGGTCTTAAACCCTGCGCCCGAACAGGCGCAGGGTTTTCATATCAAGATAAAGCGAACGGAGAATTATCCCCGGCCAGGTAATCAATCGACTCAGAAATCCATCCTGATATCAACGTAGAAATAACGTCCGTAGTCACGGTGCGCGTCTGCAAAGAAACCAAAGTAACGGTCGGCCAGCGGCGCGCGCGCGTTGGTCAGGTTGTTGATACCAAGGCGGAAACGCGTTTCGGTGTCAAACAAGTCAGCGTAGTAGGTAAAGTTGGTGTTGTAGGTGGTCATGGACGGGATCACCCACTTCTGGCCTTCCCTGGTACCCAGCGAAGTCTGGATAAAGTTGCTCAGGTAATAGGCCGAGAGACTGGCGGCAAATTTGTCCTTTCTCCAACGCAGGCTGGTGTTGTACTTCTTGGTCTGGTTACCATTCTGGCGCAGCAGATCGCCATAGCCAGTCGGTGACGGGAAACCAATCGGGAATACGCCTGATTCGGCCGCCTCGATCAGCAAGTTCATCAACGGACCGGCCTCCTGTATATACTTTTCATAGAACGAGCCACGGATAGTCAGGTCCCACGAACCGTAATTGGTATCCTTGCTGTAGAAAAATCCCACGTCATAACCTTCCACGATACGGGTGTCCAGGTTGGCATACTTGTCATTGACATATTCCCACTGACCGACTGAGCAGATACCAGCGTGGGTGAAATACTCGACGTCAACAGGGTTAGCCGTGCCATATCCCATGGCCGGGTTACCAGTGAAGCTACCGCAATCGCTCAGGCCGTTTTCGATATGCAACAAAGAGTCAATCAGCGAGTGGTTGGTTTCGCCGATCAGGCCGATGGTGCCTTTCTTTTCAATTTGCCAGAAATCCAATGTCATCATCAGGCCCTCGGTGGGCTCCCACACCAGGCCCAGGGAGGTATTGGTGGACTTCTCGGGCACCAGTTCTTCGGAACCCTCGGCCCGCCGTTGTACGCTATCGCTGCAGTCGAGCTCATCCGTGGCTTCTCCGTAACGTGGATCATCCGGGTCACGTCCTTCGTCCCACATTTCCTCGGCATAACGGCACACGTAGCTGGTGCGGCTGTTGGCGCGCACCACCAGGCCCTCGTTGACCGTGATCAGGTTCGGTGCACGGAAAGCCTCGGACCAGGAACCACGGAGCAGAAGGGGTTCGAAAACACGCCAGCCAAAGGCCAGCTTGCCGACCGTGGTGTCACCGTAGTCCGATGCGTCTTCATAACGAATCGCGGCCTGCAGATCAAAGTTGCTGAAGACCGGGATGGCGAACTCCACGAACGCGGAAAAAGTGTCACGCGAACCCTTGCCGTCCGACGACGGGCTGGAGCCCGCCACGTCGGATACATATGGGAAGGTACGACCATCAAGAGGGTAGGTAAACTTAATGGTGCCGTCCAGACGTGGGTCACGGTCGTCCGAGTAGGACTCTTCGCGGTACTCCCCGCCAGCCAGGAAACCGACCGGGCCCGCCGGTAAGTTGAACAACTCGGGATTACTCGCTTTGAAATCCACCATCTTCAGGTCGGTCGTGTTCTTGCGGTAAACGTCGATCAGCGCACGCTCAATATTTGATCCGCTTACACCAGGCTCACCGTCGGCAAATGGGTTGTAGGCAGCAGGGGTCGGGTCTTGCAGCGCTTCCCACATCAGAGTGTTGGATAGACGGTTGTGGGTGATGTCGGTACGTTCAGCTTCCGACCAGACCAGCGCGGTGTCCCAGTCCCAGTCACCCCAGGAGCCGCGGAAGCCCTGCAGGAAACGCCAGGTCTTGGCCGTATTGTCAATGAGCCTCGGGTATTCCACCCAACGATAGAAATCTTCCTTGATCGGAATGCCTTCACAGGGCACATCACTTTCCGGCAGGCCCGGCACACGGTTCGGCGAATCACAGGGCCCAAACGGGTTGTAATAGTTTTCAGCACCAATGACCATTTCATAGGTGCTGGAGGTAGTGGTCGGATGACGGACCAGCTTGGTGCTGGCTGTGTAGTAAGAAAACTCTGTATAGGACTCGGTGCCGCTTTCGAACTCGTGATTCAGGAACAGGAACACGTTGTAGCGGTCCAGGTCAGACCTCAGGTCACGGCCGTATGCCTTGTCCCCGCTGGTGTCGTAACGGACGCCGGTGGCGGACCCGTATTCATCGCGGTTCACACCGTCCCTGAGAGCGCACATGGTGTCACTGGCAGGAACATCCCAGGCGTCTTCGTGCTGGCATGCCGGATGGTCCAACGGAAAGAGTTCGAACTCGCCGCCTGAATCGGTCCAGGGGGGGGCATCCATTTTTGTTCCAAGAAGGGATCGCTCTTCGGCGTCCCACTGGCCATACCCGGAGTTCACGGACGTGTTCCTGAAACTCAGGACGGGATCACCGTCTTCGTCATACAGCCACGGTGAGTCCTCATCGAGACGCCAGCGCATCTCGGAACTAAAGCGCGGGTCTTCATTACCATTGATGGAGTCGCGGTGGTAATAATCGGCGAACATGCTGAGGTTTGTGCGGCCACCATTGAAGTCACGGCCCCACTTGATGGTACCGCGGTAGTTGTTGGCCGAGAAGTTGTCGTACCAGTCATAACGCCCACGGATCGTAAGACCCTCGAAATTGTCCTGCAGCACGGTGTTGACAACACCTGCCACCGCATCGGCGCCGTAGATAGCCGAGGCGCCGTCACGTAGTACTTCAACGCGCCTTATGCCCATCGTCGGGATCTCGTTGGGGTTGACCGAATTGACCGGTACAAAACTGCCACCGACCAGTTCGGTCTGGTAACCGGCAGTCTGCACCATGCGGCGCCCGTTCAGCAGCACCAAGGTGTTACCGGTACCCATGTTGCGCAGGTTGAAAGCACCGACGTCGCCACGCACTGCGTTGACGCCACCGGAAATATTCTCGGCCTCGTTCTGGAAGTTCTGGCCCTGCTCGGGCAGCATATCGAGTATCTCATCAAGCGAGGAGACACCCATGGCTTCGATCTCAGCCGTGGCAATGACCGATACTGCCAGGGCTTCGGATATGGCTGCACCCTTGATTTGTGTACCCGTTACGACAACTTCTTCGAGCACGATCTCTTCCTCGTTGGCCTGATCGGTATCCGTCGCGGCCTGCGATAGCTTTGTGACCCTTGGAGATGTTGTATCAACTGCGTCATCCGCAGCCTGTAAGGGGCTTGCGATCAGAGTTGTCAGAAAAAATAATGAAGTTGTAACGCCTGTAGTGAGTAGATTTTTTATATTTAGCTGCCTGTCTAAGGCCGATCGGGCTAATTTTCTCATGATAAATGTTTCCTGCATCAGGTTAGTGCTAAAAACTTATTTCATTTCAGAGTGCGATTTTTAATCAATTTTTTCCGCAATGAGAATCATTCATAAAGTTTTGTTAAATAAACATTATGATTCCGTGAAATATAGCACATTCGAATTTGCTTTTGATTCAGTAGTTACAGGTTTTCAATGAATCTTGAGATGTGACCGATAACCTGAGGTTATACTACACACATCCATTTCTAGCTGAGAGCAGTATGCGCCTTCGACACATAGAGATATTCCACGCGGTCTACACCTGCGGTTCCATCACCGCTGCGGCAAAGATGCTGAACGTATCTCAACCTTCTGTCAGCAAGGTGCTTGCACATGCGGAACAGCAATTGGGATTTGCGCTCTTTGATCGCCAAAAGGGCAAAATCATACCGACGCAGGAAGCCGAAAAACTGATCCACCATGTAACCGATGTGTATAACAACATCAGCGAACTTCGACGCACATCGGAAAATCTACGCGCCTCGGACAGCGGACAAATTCGCGTTGCAACGATCCCCTCAATCGGAGTTCAACTGGCCCCTTCAGCCATCGCGTCTTACCTGGCCATGTATCCTGAAACCCATTTTGAAGTTGAAACCCTGCATCTTCATCAAATCCTGCGCGCCCTGAAGGAGTTGAGGGTCGATGTGGGTATGGCATTTGACCCACCTGACACACCCGGTATTACCGTTGACCCGTTCGCGACCGGCGAATTTGTATTGCTTAGCCACAAATCCATGGACTTCGGTACAAAAAGCCGGTTGTCCCTGGAAGACCTTGATGGCCTGGACTTTATCGATCTCAACACCAGGAGCCCACTCGGAAGACTTTTGGCCAGCCATATTGAATCCAGCCAGGTCAGACTCCATTCGGTTGCCAAGGTGGAAACGCATTCCATCGCCGCAGCGCTGGTGGCAAATGGTGCCGGTGTCACGATCGTTGATGAGTTCACAGCAAGGTCGATGCAGGGTAACAATGTCACAAGCTGGCCATTGGAACCGGTATTAAAGTTTAGTGTTGCTATGCTGAGCAAAGAAGATGAACCACTGTCAATCGCCACCCAGCGTTTTATCGATCACCTGAAAACAGAGGTTAGAAATTTCCTTCGACCACCTATTAAGACATAGACATATGCTATGGGATAGAAAAGAAAGGGCATTGGAGTAAGTAGCCAAGCCCCCTGTAGAATTTGGAGTCACAATAATTACAATCACAACAAAGGATCGGCCTATGCACGTCGCCGTTCTGGGCGCCGGTGTTATTGGCGTAACCACGGCATATTATCTTAGCGAGCGTGGCCATAGTGTCACGATAGTTGATCGTGCCGACGATGTTGCAAGTGGCGCCAGTGGCGGCAATGGCGGTCAGCTTTCCTACAGCTTTACCGATGCGATGGCCAGTCCGGCACTGCTGGGTAAAATGCCCCGAATAATAGCCGGTCTTAATCCTGCATTTTATGTACGACCTCCGATCAAGCCTGATCTGATTCGTTGGGGTCTCGCTTTTCTGAATCAGTGCACCACAGCCAAAAACCGGAAAAACACCCTGGAGATACTGCAACTGGCCTTGCGCTCAGGGGAATTGATGACTGAGTTGCGCGCCAGGACCTCAGTGGAATTCTCACATCGACGCGCAGGAAAGCTGGTCATGCTGGACGGACCGGCAGGACTGGAAGAAGCGGAGCAAGCCTGCGCCTTGAAACTTGAATATGGTTGTGACGCGCACGTCATATCACTTGAGCAAGCACACAAAATAGAGCCTGCACTGACTAAAATGACCAACAACTACTCTGGTGCGATTTACTCAGAGAGTGACGAAGTCGGCGATACCCTGGCTTTTACATCAGGTCTCGGTGAATGGTTGTCTGCAAATCGTGACATCGAGCTTCGTCTGAATACCACCGTGCGCAATCTTGTTGTCAAAAACCAGAAATTGATAGCGGTTGAAACCGACCAGGGCACACTTAAAGCAGATGCCGTGGCGGTCTGCCTGGGAGCGTGGAGTCATCGACTTCTTCGTCCACTGGGCATCAAGACAAATATTTACCCGATGCGGGGTTACAGCCTGACATTACCAAGCATCGAAACATCGAACTCCGTCAGCATTACCGATCTGACCAGCAAGACGGTCTTCAGCCGTCTTGATAACAAGGTTCGGATCGCAGGCTTTGCCGATTTCGTTGGCTACCGCACAGCAAAGGACGAAATGAGGGCCCGCACCCTATTGGAAACTGCCCGAAAAACCGCCCCTGATATTGCAGACTTCGCCATTGCGCAGGCCACTGAATGGGGCGGTTTCCGCCCAATGACGGCAGACAGCCTGCCTGTGATCGGGCCAAGCGGTGTTGAGGGTGTCTATCTGAATACCGGGCACGGCATGCTGGGCTGGACACTTGCCTGTGTCAGTGGACACAAGTTGGCATCCAGTGTTCAGGAACATTAGTTCTATATGCCGGGTGGTACATGTCCCATAAATTAGCGAACCTGGCTTACAGCAGCACACAGCTACTGGATCTTTACCTGGCAGACCAGCCTGGCCGGCCCCTTGTCGTCTGCTTACATGGCGGAGGTTTTCATTCCGGTAGCCGGGACGACGAACGTTGCAGTCAATCAGCAGCGATTTTAGTAGAAGCAGGCTTTAATTGCGCATCCATTTCCTATTCACTGGCACCTATTGAAAACCGGTTTTCGATGTGGCCCCGAAACCTGTTCGACGTGGCAGATGCGCTTACCTATCTGCACGAGAATACAAACAGTCATGGCTATGACTTCTCCCGTCTCGGTATGCTTGGATTCTCCGCTGGGTGCTGTTTATCAAACCTGTATATCCAGGGTGGTACAAAGATCTTCCGGCATTTCGGATACGAGACACCGGTTTTTAAGCCAAGTGCTCTGGTCGGATTCTATGGGCCGTACGATTTTCCCAGTCGTCAGCGGGAGCGGCGATCAGACGACGATGAGATCAACCGCTACCACTCACCCTCCTGGTGGTTCAGGCAGAACAGCATTTCCAATCCACCACCGGTTCTGCACATCCAGGGAGATAGCGACACCGTGGTTCACCCGGATCAGCATGTTGCTTTTCAAAATGATTACAAAGACAAGGGCCACCATTTCAATGCTGTATTGCTTGAAGGCTTTGGGCACAGTTTTGCACCCAGAGATAAGAGCAACTCAGGTAATAGCATAGACATGGGACCTGACATCACAGATTTTTTCACCAGGCATCTATAGAGTCAGGCCGACTGGTTCAAAGCAGCAACTGGCTTGCTGCCAGGGTGGCCAACACACCAGCAATCATTGGCACCGAAGTCCGTTTTATGATTTCAAAAGGCGTAACCGAGGCGGCACCTGCAACAGCAATGATAACGCCCGCTACCGGCGAGAAACTCCTGAACAGACCGCCAGCGAGTTGGGAAGGCAGCATCAGCGACTCAAGCGAGGCGTTCACCCTCGTCGCGATACCGGGAATCATGCCGGCAAAGCTGAACAAGGCGGCATTACCGCTACCGGTAAGTAAGGCCGTGGCACCGAGCAACAGGACCAGCATGACTGCCATTACACCCCCACCCATTGCATAGCCTTCGACCACCGAGACGAGCGAGCCGATCAGGCCAGTCGCTTTAATACCCGTGGCAAAAATCTCCGCAGCGACGATAAGCGTAACTACCGAACTGAAGATGTTGCCCATGCCACGGAAGAAATGCACGATGCCTGCGAGTGCTTCGCGCAGACTCCCATGCCGGACGCCCTCACATGTCATACCAACAGCAAGACTGATCAGCATTGAAGTGACCACGTCCAGCCGGATCGTATCAATCACTAACGGGCTGAAAACGAAAAGCAGCACCAACGGCAGAACCGGCAGCAGCGCATAAAACAACGGTGGGTCACCCTGATCCTCGACGGTGCTGGGTAAACCCTCACTCATAGTATCCACCGGACTGGCTTCCCTTGCGTCACACCATCGCTGCCAAAAGAAATGTGCCGCCGCCACAACCGGTATCACCACAGCACTGATTTTCATTTGATAACGCACGAAATATTCAATTGGCAAAATCCCGATGGTTTCTGCCGCCACATTGGCCGCTGGAGAAGCGGGACCCAGATCCAGGCACGCCGTTGTACCAATGACTGCTGCCGCTGCCACCGGCCGAACGCCGAGTTTAACCAGCGTCGGATACATCGCTACCAAAAGCAGCATGGCCAGACCCGCGGCACTGGGTATGAAAATATTAAGAATCTGACCCGCTATGTAAGTAATCGCCAATAGTACATATGGACTGCTGATGCGGGAAAGCGGCTTGATGGACAGGTTGACGAGGGCTGTGGAGGCAGAAATCGCAGACATGTATTTTGCAAAGCCACCGGCGGCCATGATGATCATACCTATGCGTGCCACCCGGGTAGAGAAGGCCTCGCTGACCATGGCGAACAGATCAAAGGCAAACAGACCGGTGATGGATTCTTCGATTCCAGAGTCACCCGACCAGGTCCGTGCCAAATGCGCTGTGGCCAGTAAGGCAAAACCTGAAATGAACAACGTTGCGTGCGTCTGATATCGTTTGACGATCAGAAAAATGGTAATGGCAATGATAATTAGTGCCAGGATTTGCATGGATGGTTAAAAAGTATCCCCGGTTTCATCATGCAGAAATTGCTGCAGACTGGATTTCAAATGGTCTACAAAGTCCCTGCAAACAAGCGACATGGGTTCCTGATCGATGTGAAGCGCCGAAATTCGGAAATTCAGTGCCGGTTCCAGTTGTCTGATTACCAGCTTATCGTGACCACCGGAGCGTGCGGTCACCTCGTCTGCTATCGCCACCCCGACACCATGTGACACCAACGCCTTGGCGAGGTGGTTGGAACCGGCGATGGCACCAGGCAAAAAATCAATACCAAACGCAGGTGTGGCTGCTATCCGGATGGTACCCTTTTCCATCGAACGCAGGTTGGCTGCGAGCTGACGCAGGCGGTCGACGCTATCGTTTACCTGGGTAACCTGTGCAAACAACTGGTTGGCTTCAGGTGTTGGTATGAATTTTCCCTTAACACGGTCAAAAAGCGCATAACCCAATTGCTGCTCCGCATGGGCCAGGACTTTGCTTACCGAGGGTTGTGACACATTGAGAACTTCTGCGGCACGTGTTACCGAGCCACAGGAATAAACTGCATGAAATACTTCAATCTGACGTAAACGCAGCGTGACTGCTCCTTTTCCCAACCGGGGCTAGTATACGCTTACATTTCGACGATGCTACAGTCGAAGCAACCAGGGCCAGAATCTATCAACCGGCAACATTGCAAGGCGAGCCTGTCATGTAACGCAATATTCTTGTTCGATCGATTTTCCAGTTCAAAAATTCGAAAAGAGGTGTTAGCAAACCAATCCCCTTTGTCGGAGTGTTTTCGTTATGATGCGTATTTCGCTATGATGTGTATATTGTTTGAAATAACGAAACTGGGGTGCGGCAGTGGCAGACGAAGAACGATTGACGATTCTCAAGAAAGGGGTTGTTGTTTGGAACAGATGGCGGGAGGACAATCCAGACGCAACAGTTAACCTTAGCTGGGCAAACCTCAGCGGGGAAAACCTCAGCAGGGCAAAACTCAGCAGGGCAAACCTTATCGGGGCAAACCTCAACGGGGCAGAGCTCAGCGCGGCAGACCTCAGCTGGGCAAACCTCAGCAGGGCAAACCTCAGCAGGGCAGACCTCTTCAGGGCAAACCTCAACAGGACAAACCTCAACGGGGCAGACCTCAACGGGGCAGACCTCAGCTGGGCAGACCTCAGTGGGGCAAACCTTAGCGACGCAAGTCTAGTTGAGACGAATCTGACGAATGCAATTATTACAGATCGCACAGTTTTGAAGTAATGACATAACCCAGGATAGTAGCTGGCACATCACCTTACATTAATATCAAACTCGGATTGAGCCTGACCCATTATAGAGAGCAGCTTCTATGATGCTTGACTCGCAATGCCAACCACTTAACACAGGCACTTAAATCAGAGTTGATTTTGGTGATATGAAACTTCGAGAGGGAGGGGTTCTGGGTCAGGGACTGCTGAGAAAAAAGCGGAAGAAGTTGGGGGAACTCTTCGCTTAATCGCACCCCTATCGCACTCACCTAATTCAAGACAACTGTCCACAAAA
>CBDTVF010000033.1:0-13523 GCA_965363775.1 uncultured Gammaproteobacteria bacterium | reverse complement strand
AACTATTCGCCTCAAATGACCAATAAAATGGACTCAAAATTGCTTCCCCTCGCTACGGCTTCTATTCCCGGACAGGCTCCTAGGAGCCTGTCCGGGAATAGACAGCCATTATTCATAGATCAGGTACTGCGAACGCCGGAACGCGAATTCAAGCAGTCCGTCGCTGTAAATAACCTCAATTTTCGAGAATGGAAGCCGTTGCCGGATGGCTTCCAGTGTCGCTTCGCTGCCAAGCAAGCGGTCATAGGCATCGATCTCCCATATCTGCGGGTACAGATGCCGCAATTGAAGGGCGATCTCGAGGCCGGTTCGAATAGAGTTGAATTGTTCCCGGTCGCTAATATGGATACTGATTCCGCTACACAATTCGCCTCCAAATTTACTCGATTCGGGTGTGAATTCAATCGCATCAAAACGTACACCGGGCAACTTGAGCCGCTTGAGTTCAGCGGCCAGCTTTGTGCCATCAAGCCAGGGTGCACCGACCAATTCAAAAGGGCTATCTGTGCCTCTTCCCACCGACAGGTTGGTGGTTTCAAGCAATCCGATTCCGGGATAGAGAATCGCCTCAGACAGGCTGCGCATATTGGGAGACGGGTTAATCCATTTCAATCCAGTAGTGTCGAAATATTCAGCCCGTTGCCAGTGTTCAAGCTGGATGATTACCAGGTCGAGTTCAAGCAGAAGTTCGGCTTTGAACATGCGGGCCAATTCTCCAGTGGTCATACCGTGTCGAACGGGCAGACGGTGGAATCCAACAAAGGACTGCCGGCCTTCATCCAGAACAGGCCCGCTTACGGTGATGCCGTTAATCGGGTTTGGCCGGTCAAGAACAACGAAACGGATATTGTTTTCAGCCGCGGCCTGCATCGCATGGCCCATGGTCGAAATATAAGTATAAAAACGCGTACCAATATCCTGAATATCGAAAACCAGCGTATCGATACCGATCAGCATGTCACTGGTCGGTACACGGGTGCTGCCGTAAAGGCTGAACACCTTGATGCCGGTCAGGGAGTCCTCGCTGTTTTCGATCAACGGGATATCAAGCTTGCCGAACAATCCATGTTCCGGACTGAAAATGGCAAGCAGATTGACCCCGCTTGCATCATGCAACAATTGGATGTTGCTGATGCCTTCACGGTTGATGCCGGTCTGGTTGGTAATCAAACCGATATTGCGACCGGCCAGTTGAGTGAAGCCTTCACGTTGAAGCACGTCAATACCCGTCAGGACAGTACGTTTAACCGTGTTCGAAGCGGCAATGTCAGCTGGCTCTGTGGACATCATGCCTGTAAAAAAAGCGTAGAACACAAATATCCCTGTCACGGCGATGGTGACCAGAAACACAATCAATATACGGATATTGTTTATGACTGACTTCAATAAGACGTCCCTTGGATCGTTGACGACAGAGGCGCGAAACCCCTTGACTCTTGATCTGGATAATCTTAACGCACTTGAGCTTGTAAATCTGATCAACTCGGAGGATAAAAAGGTCGCTGATGCCGTGGCGGAGGTTTCTGAATCCATCGCAGAGGCGATCGAGGTGATCGCAGACCGTCTTTCCGGGGGAGGGCGGTTGATCTACATCGGTGCCGGAACTTCCGGTCGTCTGGGTGTGCTGGATGCGGTGGAGTGTCCGCCAACTTTCAATACACAGCCGGAGATGGTGGTTGGCTTGATTGCCGGTGGCCCGGAAGGTTTGATACGTGCGGTTGAGGGTGCTGAGGATTCCCTGGAGATGGGTCGGCGAGACCTGCAGGAATCTTCTCTGGATCATCTTGACGTCGTGGTGGGCATTGCCGCCAGTGGACGTACGCCATACGTGATCGGAGCGCTTGATTATGCCCGTGAAACCGGCGCATACGCCATTGGCTTCAGTTGCAACAAGGACGCTGAAATACAAACACACGCTGATTTGAATATCACGCCCCTGGTTGGGTCTGAAGTCCTGTCCGGTTCAACACGTTTGAAAGCCGGTACTGCAACCAAGATGGTACTCAACATGCTGACCACTGGTGCAATGGTACGTATGGGTAAGACCTACAGCAACCTGATGGTTGACCTGCGGGCTACCAATCTGAAATTGAGTGAGAGGGCCAGGCAAATCGTTGCGACTCTGACAAATTGCAGCAATGATGAAGCGGGTGATCTGTTGGGCCGATGTGATGGCGAGGTCAAAACGGCCATTGTCGCGTGCAAGCTCGGTGTTTCCCCCGACGTTGCCCGTGTTCGGCTTGGGTCATTCAACGGACATCTGCGGCAGGCCCTGGAGTCAGTGCAGGATCCGACTGAGGAGCAACATAAGTGAAAACCAGTTCCGAGGCCGCTCCAACGATCACCGCCCCGGCGGCTAAATCCCGGCTATTGCTGGCTGTGGATGGCGGTGGTTCCAAGACCCTGGCCCTGATTGCCAGCCTCGGTGAGAATGGCGAGATTCATGTCCTTGGGCGTGGTCGCGGCGGGCCATCCAACCTGATGTTGGCAGGTAGAGAACAATCTCTGGCCAGTCTCGACCAGGCGATTGATAAAGCATTGACCGATGCGCACAGGCAAGGTCAAAACCTGGATTGCGCTGTTCTGGCACTGGCGGGGAGCACATCACCAAATGTTCAGCGTGATGTTTCAGACTGGGCTGAGAAACGCAGGCTCTCTCCCTGTGTGAAAATTGTCCACGATGCAGATCCCGTTCTCGCATTTGGCACAGAGAAAGGTTGGGGCGTTGCCTTGATCGTTGGTACCGGGTCAGTAGCCGTGGGACTTGATACGGCCGGGAATTCAGTCACCAAGGGTGGTTGGGGTCATTGGTTCGGTGACAAGGGAAGTGGTTTCTATCTTGGTTATAAAGCCCTTGCGGCGGTGGCCGAAGCGTCTGATGATATCGGGCCGGAAACAATACTGTCTGAATTGGTTATGGAAAAACTTGGAACCACCGACCCAAGGAGTATTCTCGAAGAAGTATCTGCCGGTGGTGATACGCGTCGTGAAGTTGCAGCACTCGCCCCTGTGGTCATGAATGCTGCCGATCAGCATGACAGCGTGGCGATCAGGATCATCATCAGTGCCGTTACTGAAGCAGTCAAACTGGTTGCAGCGGTTACCAAGACGCTGGAATTTGACAGCCCATACCCTCTGGCAGTAGCCGGGGGTGTTGTCTGCAATTGTGAACTTTTCCAGCGTGAGTTGATGAGCCAGCTCGGTAAACTGGAGCCACCTCCTGGTAGTGTAAAAATGGTGGGCGAACCTGTCATGGGCTGTCTGATCATTGGCCGCAAAATACTGGAATCCTGACAGGATTCCAGTTCGATAAAACACCAACGTGACTTACTTAAGTATGCAAACAATGCAACCTCAAAAGAAATCATCACCCTGGTCGTGGATACCCAGTCTCTACTTTGCCAGCGGTTTGCCCTACGTCGTTGTCATGTCGATATCCGTCATCATGTACAAGAAGTTGGGGATATCAAATACGGATATCGCGCTGTACACCAGTTGGTTGTATCTGCCCTGGGTGATCAAGCCATTCTGGAGTCCGATGGTGGATATCATCAAGACCCGGCGGTCCTGGATCATTGCGATGCAGTTGTTTATTGGTGCCGGTCTGGGTGGTGTGGCACTGACCATTCCCACTGATGATTTTCTGCGCAATACATTGGCTTTCCTGTGGTTGCTTGCTTTCAGTTCAGCCACACACGATATTGCCGCCGACGGGTTTTACATGCTGGGTTTGTCCAAGCATGATCAGACCTGGTTTGTCGGGGTTCGCAGTACTTTCTACCGCCTCGCAATGATTGCCGGGCAGGGCGTTCTTATCATGTTGGCGGGGTTGCTGGAAGAAGCCTTCCAGTCAGCTGCAGGTGTGGAAGCTTCCATCGACCCGGGCATTGCCCTGGCATGGTCGATTACCTTTTATGTCATGGCAGGTATGTTCATCATGTTCTTTGCCTGGCACCGGTTTGCCCTGCCACGGCCTGTTGATGATGTACCAAAACTTCATCAGACCTACGCAGGTATCATGCAGGAGTTCTACCTGACCTTTGTTGCGTTTTTTAAAAGACCACAAATCGGATTGATCCTGGCCTTTTTGCTGCTATTCAGGTTCTCTGAAGCCCAATTGGCAAAACTGGCAGCACCGTTCCTGCTGGATTCACCGGAGCTTGGTGGTCTGGCTCTCAGCACCACTCAGGTTGGTTTCGCCTATGGCACTATCGGTGTCTTGATGTTGACCCTTGGTGGCCTGCTGGGTGGTTTCCTGGCAGCAAGGAATGGTCTGAAATACTGGTTGGTCTGGATGGTCCTCGCGATTAACCTGCCCAATGCCGTCTACATTTTTCTTTCTACCGTGCTACCCGACAACCTGCTGATCATCAACCTCGCCATCGGCGTGGAGCAGTTTGGCTATGGCTTCGGCTTTGCCGCCTACATGCTGTATATGCTTTACATCTCACATGGGCCCCACCAAACCGCACATTACGCCATTTGTACCGGTTTCATGGCGTTGGGTATGATGATTCCAGGTATGTTCAGCGGTTGGCTACAGGAGTTGATCGGTTACCAGTATTTCTTTATCTGGGTATTGGTAGCGACTGTGCCGTCGTTTATTGTGACGTTTCTGATCCCGTTGGATAAGTCGTTTGGGAAAAATGAAAACACGACCTGAAATTCTGACCGTCAGGCGCGTGATAAAAACTTCGCATTTGCCGTATTCACCTTGATGCTTTCACCGGTTTCGAGGTATTCCGGAACCTGTATCTCAAGCCCGGTGGAGAGCGTTGCCGGCTTGGTACGGGAAGTGGCGCTGGCTCCCTTGATTCCAGGTGCCGTATCGGTAATCTCAAGTATCACGGTTGGCGGTAATTCAATCCCCACGATCAGACCATCTACCAGTAATGCGATCATGCCTTCAAGATCCTCGGTCATATAACCCGATTGTTCTTCGAGTGCATCGGCATTCAGGGTGTATTGGCTGTAATCTTTTGAATCCATGAAGGTCATCATGTCACCCTCACGATAAGAGAACTGCACTGAGCGTTTGACCAGGTCGCCGTCCTTTATGAAATCATCACCTTTCAGTGTTTGCTCGATCTTCTGACCGGTCTGGACATGGAAGAAACGAACTTTGTAAAGCGTCGATGCACCACGTGCAGACGGATTGCGTTTGTCAATCTGACGCGCGATATACACACCACCATCCAACTCTACGACGGAACCTTTTTTCAAATCACTTGCCTTTGGCATATTGGTTTTCCTGCTTATTCAGAGCGGCGCTCAATTTGGGCCCCGAGAGATTGGAGTTTCACTTCCAGTTTTTCATAACCCCTGTCGAGGTGGTAAATCCGGTTTACGATGGTCTCACCATGGGTAGCCAGTCCGGCCAGTATCAGGCAGGCACTGGCCCGCAGATCGGTGGCCATCACCGGTGCCCCGCTCAAACCACCTTTTTCACCCCGTACAACTGACACCTGCGATTTAGGTGTGATATTGGCACCCATGCGTGCCAACTCCTGTACGTGCATGAAACGGTTTTCAAAAATACGCTCGGTGATCACCGAAGTACCTTCTGCCTGGGTCATCAGGGCCATGAACTGGGCCTGTAAGTCGGTCGGGAAACCCGGATGTGGTGCGGTATCCACGTCGACAGCAACCCATCGATCGCAGGGTTTCACACGCACCCAGTCCGACCCGGTTTCCACCTCGAAGCCACAATCTGCCAGTTTATTGATCAGGGAGTCGAGGTCCTTGGGCACGCATTGCAAAACCTTCACATCTCCACCCGTAATCGCCCCGGCGAGCAGTAAGGTTCCGGCCTCGATACGGTCGGGTATGACCCTGTGTCGGGCAGGTTTTAGCTCATCGACACCTTCGATGGTGATGACACTGGAGCCCTCACCCTCTATTTTGGCACCCATGCCTCGCAGGCAACGGGCAAGATCGACTATTTCGGGTTCCTTGGCCACATTTTCAAGCACCGTTGTGCCGCGACACAGGCAGGCTGCCATCATGATGTTTTCAGTGCCGCCAACCGTGGCAAAGTCGAAAACGATACGATCGCCAAGCAGCTTTTTTGCCGTGGCGTGAACATAGCCATTTTCAATTTCAATCTCGGCACCAAGCTGACGCAGTGGCTCTATGTGAAGATTGATCGGACGGGAGCCGATTGCACAACCACCCGGCAGG
This sequence comes from uncultured Gammaproteobacteria bacterium, assembly GCA_965363775.1. Lineage (GTDB taxonomy): Bacteria > Pseudomonadota > Gammaproteobacteria > Xanthomonadales > SZUA-36 > SZUA-36. Next base: position 7,343 of record CBDTVF010000033.1, on the reverse strand, counting down.
CTTACTTTCGCCTCGCCATAACGTGCCAGCAAAGGGCCAAGACAAAGGATGCTGGCACGCATTTTGCGAACGATGTCATAGGGAGCCACCAGGCTTTCCGGTTTTTTCACTAAAACCTTCAGCTGCGAACCCACTCTGCGGGTTTCACAATTAAGATGGTTTAACAGCAGTTCGGTTGATTCGATATCTTTCAAAAAAGGTACGTTGTCAAAACTGTGTTCACCCTCGGCGAGCAGGGAGGCGAACAGCAATGGCAATGCCGCGTTTTTTGCACCGCTGGTGACTACGCTACCGGTCAGCGGTTTGCCGCCTTTGATGATGATAACGTCCATTGCTTGTCCTATATTTGAGTTGTTCAGGTCGCTGTAGCGGCGGAGTTCACGGGTGTGCAGCCATGCGGATTTTGCACGATCTGCAAGGCGTTGTACATTGTAATCAGGTCAAACTGTCCAGTAACTCAATCCAGTGTAAAACCGGCACTTTGGAATCTTTTCGTAAATGAAGCTGGCAACCCACGTTTGCGGTAGCAATGACATCCGGTGAATGGGCCTGCAAGTTTTCCAGTTTTTCAACTCTCAACTGCTCCGAAAGCACTGGTTGTAACATCGAATAAGTACCTGCAGATCCACAGCAAAGATGGCCATCAGCGATCGGCAGCATCGTGAAGTTGTACTGCTGAAGCACGCTCTCAACCTGACCGTTCAGCCTTTGACCGTGTTGAAGTGTGCAGGGGCAATGGAAAGCCACTTTGTGATCGTTTTTTATATCCGGATCGGGTGGTGATTTGTGGGTCTCGGCACTGATGACTTCTGAAAGATCCACGGTCAATGCTGATACTTTATTCGCTTTCTCAGCATAAACCGGATCATCCTTCAGCAAGTGCCCGTAGTCCTTGACCGTTACACCACAGCCACTGGCTGTTGAAATAATGGCCTCGATACCAGCCTCAATATCCGGCCACCAGGTGTCGATACGCTGTTTGATATCCTGCAGACCCTCTTCACGCGCTGAGGTGTGTAAACGGACCGCGCCACAACAACCGTTTTTTCTCTCGGTCAGTAGCGTGATACCGAACTTGTCCAAAACCCTTGCTGCCGCTGCATTGGTCTCCGGTGTCAGGCTCGATTGTGCGCAACCTTCCAATAGCAGCATCTTGCGGGGATGAATGGTCTTCGGCCGATCCAGGTTCTTTCCCTTTATCGGTAATTGAGCTCTTATTTGTTTTGGCAATAGTGCTCGCAAAGGCGTGGCGAGATTGACACCTGTTTGCACTATGCCCCTGCGTGGAACCACAGCCGTCATGATTTTCCGCTTTAAACTGTCAAAGCCCTGTCGTCGTTGCTGCTGCTCCAGCATATGACGTCCCGTCTCCAGCAAGCGGCTGTATTTCACCCCGGAAGGACAGGTGGTTTCACAGGCGCGGCAAAGCAGGCATCGATCCAGGTGGGCCTGGGTTTGACGGTTTGCCGGTAGGCCCTCAAGCAGCTGTGTGATCAGGTATATTCGCCCACGCGGGCCGTCGGATTCATGTCCCAGTAACTGGTAGGTAGGGCAAGTTGCGTTGCAAAAACCACAATGAACGCATTTGCGTACGATGCTTTCCGCTTCCTTGGCCCAATCCTGATCGGCGATTTTCTTGTCGAGGTGGATTTCCATTAATCTACAAACCGGGGTACATTCTTCCGGGGTTCAAAATGCCGGCAGGATCAAGTGCGGCTTTGAAACGCTGGTGGAGTGCGAAACTATTCTTCTCCAATGGGTGATAGGTGGCTGTCGACTGATCCTGGCTATAAGACTCTGCATGGCCTCCGAGCCTGGTTGCCCAGGTGCGTATTGTTTCGGCTGATTCATCACTTTTTAGCCAACGCTGCGCACCACCCCAGTCCACCAACTGATTCAGGTTTTTGCCAATGGACTCGGACATTGGGGCAACACTGATCCGCCACAAACGGCCCTGCTGTTGGAAAAAGTCCAGTTTGAAGTTGTTAAGGTCCTGCCAATAATCTCCGTTGGGGAGTTTTTCTCCACCAATGAGAGCAGAGCCATGCGCGATGCTTGCAGACGAGCCCGATAGCCTGATACGGATATTCATGCCATCCCAGGCGGCGGCACTGATGGCCTGGGTTTTAGCTGCCCAGAGGTTCATTATTTTCAGGGCGTTGAGCTCGTCACTTTCGTCCAGGATCAGTGTTTGTTCAATTTCGGGTTTTGGGATTATCCTGAGCGCGACCTTTAACAAAACACCGAGTGTGCCCATTGCGCCGGCCATGGGTCGGAACAGGTCAAAGCCGGCGACATTTTTCATAACCTTGCCACCGGTTGTGATGATCTCACCTTTGCCGTTAACAAATCCGGCACCGAGGATAAAGTCGCGCACCGCGCCCGAATAAGCACGCCTCGGTCCAGCCAGCCCGGAAGCAACTGCACCACCGAGTGTGGCGCCGCTGTCTGCAAAAGGTGGTTCGAAGCCAAGTATCTGGCCATGATCTTTCAATATGCTCTCGATTTCCCGCAATGGCGTACCGGCACGTGCCACCAGCACCAGTTCGGCCGGATCGTACTCGATAATGCCACGATGGCCTGTGACATCGAGTGACTGGTTGTCTTCTGCCCGTTGGCCTAAGAAAGATTTGGTTCCGGTACCGCTAATATTGAGCGCCGTTTTGGCCTGGTATGCGGCCTGCACCTGGTTGACGATCTCACTCGATAAACTGGGCATCAGAATCGCTCCAGTTCCGGATGAGGCAACTCACCGTTGTGGACATGCATTGCATTGAATTCCGCGCAACGTGCGAGTGTCGGTATAGCCTTATCCGGATTTAGCAGTCGCTGTGGATCGAATGCATCCCGCACCGCCTGGAATTGGGCCAGTGAGGCCTGGTCAAATTGCACACACATGCGGTCAATTTTCTCCACCCCAACGCCATGCTCACCGGTAATCGTGCCACCGACAGCAACACACAGATCGAGAATTTCACCACCGAATTCCTCTGCCTTTCTGAATTCCTCGGGCTGATTGGCATCGTACAAAATCAGTGGATGCAGATTGCCGTCACCGGCATGAAAAACATTGGCAACCCTCAAGCCATACTTTTCGGAAAGTCCGGCTATGCGGGTTAGCACATTGCCCAGTTCCTTACGTGGAATGGTTCCATCCATACAGTAATAATCGGGTGAAATGCGGCCCATTGCGGGAAATGCATTTTTACGTCCGGACCAGAAACGCCTGGTTTCATTCTCATCTTCCGCAAGACGAATATCTGTTGCACCAGTCTCAGCCAATAAAGTTTTCACCTTATCAATCTGGGCTGCGACTTCCTCCTCGACACCATCAAGTTCACACAATAAGATCGCTGCTGCATCAGCCGGGTAACCCGCACTGACAAAGTCTTCAGCAGCCTGGATTGCTGCATGATCCATCATTTCAAAACCACTTGGAATAATACCGGAGGCGATGACCGTAGCCACTGCGTTGCCGGCTTTCTCGATATCGTCGAATGCAGCCATCAATACTCTGGCGACATCAGGTTTGGGCAGCAGACGGACAACGACCTCAACCACGATACCCAGCATGCCTTCAGAGCCCATCATCAGGGCCAGAAGGTCATAACCCGGTGCGTCAAGGGCTGTGCTCCCGAAGCTGACTATCTCGCCACTGAGGTTCACCATTTTGACTTGCAGGATGTTATGTACGGTTAAACCATATTTAAGACAATGTACACCACCGGCATTTTCTGCGACGTTACCGCCTATGGTGCAGGCGATCTGTGAGGAAGGATCGGGTGCGTAATAGAGTCCAAGGTGCTGCACGGCTTCAGATACGGCCAGGTTGCGTACACCGGGTTGCAGGGTCGCACTGCGGTTTCGCGCATCTATATCGAGGATTCTGTTTAGCCTGGCTAGCGACAGAACGACGCCGTCTTTGTGTGGCATTGCGCCACCGGAAAGGCTGGTGCCGGCACCACGCGGAACGACGGGTGTCTCCGTTTGTTGGCAAACTTTCATCACCGCTTGTACCTGTTCAACCGTTTCCGGTAAAACAACCACCCTCGGCATTTGCCGGTACCCGCTGAGACCATCACATTCATAGGGTTTCATCGAGACCGGATCGGAAACAATACATGAATCAGGCAGTATCGACTGAAGTTGATGGATGAGCGGATCGTGTGCGGGTTTTGATCGGGACATTGTGAGCTCTGCTGAACCAGGTGAGATAAAATGGAACCGGCAACATATAAAAGCTAATCTTACTCGAAAAATCAGTTTAGCATCAGGGTTCGCGATGACGTAGTTTACTGTTTTGGAGCCTTCAAACAGTTTTCTGCTGGAGAATCTGTTCAATGCTTTGTATGCTGTCGTCGAATTTGAGCAAATTTCATTAAACCCCGGTGTTAGGAGAGAAACAGGAGCCATCATGAAGAAGGTAGTTGATCACGAAATCTATACTAACAAAGGCGTCATCAAAAAAAGGGTGTACGAGAGGGAAATGGACCGATTGCAGGTCGAATTGGTCAAACTGCAGGAATGGGTCAAGCACGAAGGGCTGAAAATTGTCGTCATATTTGAGGGCCGTGATGCTGCCGGAAAGGGTGGCACGATCAAGAGAATAACCGAACCCCTGAATCCCAGGACCTGCCGGGTGGCGGCCTTGCCTGCACCCACTGACCGGCAAAAAACACAGTGGTATTTTCAGCGTTATACCGAGCATCTTCCTGCTGCCGGTGAGATGGTTCTGATGGATCGCAGTTGGTATAACCGCGCCGGTGTGGAAAGGGTCATGGGTTTTTGCACCGCTGAAGAGCACCAGGAGTTCTTGCGTTCCTGCCCGGAATTTGAGCGTATGCTCGTTCGCAGTGGCATTATATTGATCAAATACTGGTTTTCTGTCAGTGATATAGAGCAGGAAAAACGCTTCCAGGCACGTCTCAAAGAGCCGACAAAACGTTGGAAGTTGAGCCCGATGGATCTCAAATCAAGGAAGAAATGGCTGGAATATTCACGGGCCAAAGACATCATGTTTGCACATACCGATATCAAGCAGGCACCCTGGTACGTGGTTAATTCCGACGTTAAAAAGCATTCCCGCTTGAATTGTATTACGCATCTGTTGAGCCTGATTCCCTATGAGGATATTACTCCACAGGAAATAGTATTGACAAAACGACCCCGGGCAACCATGAGTTATGTCCGGCCTCCGATGGATGATCAGGAGTTCGTGCCTGAGCTTTTCTGAGGTGGCAGGCTCGCAACAAGCCGGCTTGAAGCGAGTCCTGGTAATCCGAATTGGCCGTCTTGGCGATACCATACTGGCAACGCCGGTTATCGAAGTGTTACAACATAGCTTGGGTACCGGCGTTTTGATTGATTTTGTTACCAGTCCCGGTGCCTCGGCATTTGTCCTGGGCCTGGACGAACGTATTAACCGTATATTTCCTGTTTCCCGCCGTCGTGTTCCCTGGCGTGTACATTCCGCCAAACGTGAGATTGAGCAACATTCCCGTGAAACTCCCTACGACCTGGTGATTAACCTTGAGTGTGGTGATGAGTGCGATGACTTTATCAAGTTTGTGCACAGCCATAAATTTTGTGGCCGGCCACTGATCGAGCTAGCCCACCTGAAAGACCGACACTGTGTGGATACCGAGAAGATCATCTACGCGGACTTGCTGGGCAATGAGGCCACGGACACAGCAGAGACGTCATTACGGCTTCAACTGGATCCACAATCACTTCCTGTGCCGCTGATGGAGGACTATATTGTTATCAACCCTGGTTTTTCCGGAATACAAAGAAAGGGTTACCGCTGTCACCGGGCCTGGCCTGAAGCGCATTGGCTAAAACTGATCGAATTGTTTGGGCAGGCAGTGGGGATACCGGTGCTGATTAATGGCACAGCAGACGAAGAGCAGCATTTCTCTTCGTTGTTACGGGTTCCCGGTGCGCATTCCCTGTTTGGCAGTTCACTGCCTGCATTGGCGACAGCGCTCACTCATGCCCGCTGCCTGGTTTCGGTCGATACCGGCACCATGCACCTGGCTGCTGCGTTGGGAACACCCGTTGTCGCACTTTTTGGTCCGAGTAACCCTTTGCTCACCGGGCCTTATTCCAAACATGCCTCTCAGCGCATACTCTCTAGTGGTGTCGACTGCCAACCCTGTGTTGAAACGGCAGAACAGAAAACCTGCACTTTCAACCGCTGTATGTCTGAACTGGAACCTGAGCAGGTACTTGAAGCCATCCGCCAGATAGGGAACCTCTGAACAAGTATGGAAGCTCCCTTCGATGGCTTTGTAGCGCCTGCCTGCAATGAACAAATTGAGATCCTGTACCAGGATGAGTTTATTCTGTTGATCAATAAACCCAGTGGTTTGCTGAGTTTGTCGGGCAAAAATATCTTGAACAAAGACTCGGTACACTTTCGCCTGGTACAGCAGTACCCGACGGCATTGATGGTGCATCGTCTGGATTTTGGTACCTCCGGGATCATGTTGCTGGCCTTGAATAAATCGGTAAATGCAAACATCACCAAACAGTTTCAGAATCGTAGCGTAGTCAAAACCTATATGGGTTTATTGCATGGGCACTTGCAGAATGACCAGGGTTGTATTGATGCACCTATAGCGAAAGATAAGCCGAATTTCCCATTGCTGAAGATTTGTCATGAGAGTGGCAAACAGGCTCTAAGTCGCTTTGAGGTGATCGAGCGATTGCAGGATCCGCCCAGCACCCGGGTTCTATTCACGCCCCTGACGGGTCGCACTCACCAGTTACGTATACATAGCAGCGAAATAGGGCACCCGATTCTGGGTTGCGACCTGTATGGCTCAAAACAGACTGAGAACATGGCGAGTCGTCTGCTGCTGCATGCACTTACACTGGAATTTGACCATCCGGTCTCTGGTGAGAGAATCAGGGGTAAATGCCCATGTCCTTTCTGAGACGTTCACCATTTTTTTCGATTCACATAAGGGGTGTTCTTGTCAGGGTTTAATTGTCTTTTCACTGCTCTGCTCTGGTTTTTACCCAGCAAGATCTTTAGCTGGTAGTAGCTTTCCCTGGCCAGCATCAACCATTCTGCCCTGAACCAGGTATTTTGATAGAGCTTTTTCACCGCCCCGATAGCATCAGGTGAGCGTTCGGTGATTTGTTCAACCAGTTGCATGGCCTGTTGAAGAGGGTCATCACTCAAACCGGTAATCAACCCCATCTCCAGCGCGTTTTGTGCAGAAACGACCTCAGCGGTCATTGCCAGTTTCAAGGCAACGTCTTTCGCCACCAGTTCACGTAGCGCCAGGTTTGCACCCATATCCGGTATCAGCCCCCATTTACCTTCCATGATGGAT